>NZ_BLVP01000047.1 GCF_013340305.1 Desulfovibrio psychrotolerans | reverse complement strand
GAAATCGTGGTCTGGCTGCTCACCGCCCCGGCAGAACGCGCCGATCCCCTGTACATCTTCGGGCCCACGGGCAGCGGCAAGACAAGCCTGGTACGCCAGCTCGCTGCCCGCCTGAACTACCCCGTTTTCGATGTGACCGGCCACGGCAGGCTGGAGTTCCCCGACCTTGCAGGACATCTTGCCGTGCATAACGGCAGCATGACCTTTCAGTACGGACCGCTTGCTCTCGCCATGCGTTACGGCGGCATCTTCCTGCTGAACGAGATGGACCTGCTCGATCCGGCTACGGCCACCGGTCTCAACGGGGTACTGGATGGCGGACCGCTGTGCATCCCGGAGAATGGCGGCGAGATTATCCACCCGCATCCCATGTTCCGGCTTGTGGCCACGGCCAACACCAACGGCGCATCCGACGACAGTGGCCTCTATCAGGGAACATTGCGCCAGAACATCGCCCTTATGGACCGCTTCTGGCTGTGCGAGGTCGGGTACCCAGCCTCCATAACGGAAGAAGGCCTGCTGGAACGGGTGGCCCCGGCCATCCCTTCGGACATCCGAAAGACCATGGTTTCCTTTGCCAACGAGGTACGCCGTCTGTTTGTGGGTGAGAGCGATACCCAGAAACACGGGGAGACCATCGAGGTGACCTTCTCCACCCGAACCCTCATCCGCTGGGCCACACTGACCATCCGGTTTCAGCCGCTGGCCCGGCAGAA
>NZ_BLVP01000046.1 GCF_013340305.1 Desulfovibrio psychrotolerans | reverse complement strand
GGCTTCCAGATGCAGGCGGAGCCAGGGCCACCTTCTGTCCATGGCACAGGCCAGCGTCTCACAATGAGCACCCAGTTCCGGTACATCCCAGCTTCGTACCGTAAGGAGCAGCCAGTCCAGGATCAGGGTGGCCTTGTCATCATGCACCACGGGAGGCGTGTCGAGGAAGCAGTGCCGGATGAGCCAGCGGAAGTTGCCCCGACATCCGGGATAGATGGCTGCCATGGCGTTTTCCACCCGCCAGTCCTCAAAGGTGTTCCAGATGTGCTTTTCCAGCGCAGACCGGGTCTGCTTGCACACGGTAAAGTCCGTATGCCGGATGTGGGCTGCCTCATGATCCACAAATCCACGCACAAGACCGTTGAAGGTGTCGTCGCATTGCGCAGGAAGTGAGGGTAATTGTATGACAGTGCC
>NZ_BLVP01000045.1 GCF_013340305.1 Desulfovibrio psychrotolerans | reverse complement strand
CGTGTGATGGTTGCGATCCAAGTATACACTTGGCTGAGGCGATAAGCCTCTGCTCTTTGACAATCGATAGGGAAGGAAAGGAAGTCTAAAGATAAACAAGTTTTTAAGGGCATTTGGTGGATGCCTTGGTGCCAGAAGGCGATGAAAGACGTGGTAGGCTGCGATAAGCTGCGGGGAGGAGCCAAACATCCTTTGATCCGCGGATTTCTGAATGGGGAAACCCGGCCGGAGTCATGTCCGGTCATCTTCGCACTGAATACATAGGTGCAAAGAAGCGAACCCGGGGAAGTGAAACATCTCAGTACCCGGAGGAGAAGAAATCAAACGAGACTCCCTTAGTAGCGGCGAGCGAACAGGGATTAGCCCAAACCGTGCAGTTTCGACTGTGCGGGGTTGTAGGGCGGCCAATATCGATCTGTCAGTAGATAGGGGAACGAGCTGGGAAGCTCGGCCATAGAGGGTGAAAGCCCCGTACCTGAAGTTGAACGCAGCGTAGGCCGTACCTGAGTACCGCGGGTCACGTGGAACCCCGTGGGAATCTGGGAGGACCATCTTCCAAGGCTAAGTACTCTCTGGCAACCGATAGTGTACCAGTACCGTGAGGGAAAGGTGAAAAGAACCCCTGTTAGGGGAGTGAAATAGAACCTGAAACCATCTGCCTACAAGCTGTGGGAGCATCCATGAGATGTGACCGCGTGCCTTTTGCATAATGAGTCAGCGAGTTACTTTACAGTGCAAGGTTAAGCGAAAGTGGAGCCGTAGCGAAAGCGAGTCTGATAAGGGCGTCAAGTACTGTGGAGTAGACCCGAAACCGGGTGATCTATCCATGAGCAGGTTGAAGCTCAGGTAAAACTGAGTGGAGGACCGAACCAGTATCGGTTGAAAACGATTTGGATGACTTGTGGATAGGGGTGAAAGGCCAATCAAACCCGGTGATAGCTGGTTCTCTCCGAAATATATTGAGGTATAGCCTCGGAGGAGTTTTGCGGGGGTAGAGCACTGACAGGGCTAGGGGGCTCACCAGCTTACCAAACCCTATCAAACTCCGAATACCGCACAAATGATCTCCGGGAGTCAGACTGCGAGTGAGAAGGCCCGTAGTCGAGAGGGAAAGAGCCCAGACCGACAGCTAAGGTCTCCAAATCCATGCTCAGTGGAAAAGGTAGTGGAATTTCACAGACAGCCAGGAGGTTGGCTTAGAAGCAGCCATCCTTTAAAGAAAGCGTAATAGCTCACTGGTCTAGAGATTCTGCGCCGAAAATGTAACGGGGCTAAGCATGGTACCGAAGCTTCGGACTCGATTTATCGAGTGGTAGGAGAGCGTTCTCTGTGGGACGAAGGTGTGCCGTAAGGCTAGCTGGACTGCAGAGAAGTGATTATGCTGACATGAGTAACGATAAAACAGGTGAGAAACCTGTTCGCCGTAAGCCCAAGGTTTCCCGGGTAAAGGTAATCTTCCCGGGGTTAGTCGGCCCCTAAGGCGAGGCAGAAATGCGTAGTCGATGGGAAACGGGTTAATATTCCCGTACCTGCGTGAATGTGCGATGGAGGGACGGAGAAGGATAGACAGGCCAGCTGTTGGATTAGCTGGTGCAAGCAGGTAGGCTTGAGTGGTAGGCAAATCCGCCGCTCTTTAAGGCCGAGAAGTGATGCGGTGGCCGTATGGCCGTAAGCTGTTGAGTCCATGCTTCCAAGAAAAGCTTCTAAGTTTAGTTCACGCAGACCGTACCGCAAACCAACTCAGGTGGGCGGGATGAGTAATCCAAGGCGCTCGAGAGAACTCTGGTTAAGGAACTCGGCAAAATGACCCCGTAACTTCGGGATAAGGGGTGCTCTTTGGTGTGTCTGTTTAACACGTACAGCACTGAAGAGCCGCAGAGAAATGGCGGTGGCGACTGTTTACTAAAAACATAGGTCTCTGCTAAGTCGCAAGACGAAGTATAGGGACTGACACCTGCCCGGTGCCGGAAGGTTAAGAGGAGAGGTCAGCGCAAGCGAAGCTTTGAATCGAAGCCCCGGTAAACGGCGGCCGTAACTATAACGGTCCTAAGGTAGCGAAATTCCTTGTCGGGTAAGTTCCGACCTGCACGAATGGTGTAACGATCTCCGCACTGTCTCAACCAGAGACTCGGTGAAATTGAAGTCGCGGTGAAAATGCCGTGTACCCGCAGCAAGACGGAAAGACCCTGTGCACCTTTACTATAGCTTGACATTGGGTTTTGGATTGGCATGTGTAGGATAGGTGGGAGGCTATGAAGCGTGTACGCCAGTATGTGTGGAGCCAACCTTGAAATACCACCCTTGCCAATCTAAGGCTCTAATCCTGCACCGTTATCCGGTCGGGAGACAGTGTCTGGTGGGTAGTTTGACTGGGGCGGTCGCCTCCTAAAGAGTAACGGAGGCATGCAAAGGTTCCCTCAGGCTGATTGGAAACCAGCCGTTGAGTGCAAACGCATAAGGGAGCTTGACTGCAAGACAGACATGTCGAGCAGGGACGAAAGTCGGTGTTAGTGATCCGGTGGTTCCGTGTGGAAGGGCCATCGCTCATTGGATAAAAGGTACGCCGGGGATAACAGGCTGATCGCGCCCAAGAGTTCACATCGACGGCGCGGTTTGGCACCTCGATGTCGGCTCATCACATCCTGGGGCTGAAGCAGGTCCCAAGGGTACGGCTGTTCGCCGTTTAAAGTGGTACGCGAGCTGGGTTTAAAACGTCGTGAGACAGTTTGGTCCCTATCTGCTGTGGGCGTAGGAGACTTGAAAGGGCCTGCCCCTAGTACGAGAGGACCGGGGTGGACGAACCTCTGGTGGACCTGTTGTCGTGCCAACGGCATAGCAGGGTAGCTACGTTCGGAAGGGATAACCGCTGAAAGCATCTAAGCGGGAAGCCTGCCTTGAGATAAGGTCTCCCTCTCGAAAGAGCTGAAGGACCCAGGTAGACCACCTGGTTGATAGGCCGGAGGTGTAAGTGCGGCGACGCATTCAGCTTACCGGTACTAATAGTCCGTGCGCCTTGTTTATCTTCCTAAAATCTTCCTTTCCTCCCTATTTGATTCAAATTTGGGTCAAACGCGCACGTCAGACGTGGCAACGGGTTCTATACCGTTCGCCTTTCCTGACCCAGCCGCGACCCGCAAATTTGTCTTGGTGGCCATGGAGGCGGGGGTACACCCGAACCCATTCCGAACTCGGAAGTTAAGCCCGCCATCGCCGATGATACTGCCAGGGAGCTGGTGGGAAAGTAGGCCGCCGCCAAGACGTATTTCAA
>NZ_BLVP01000044.1 GCF_013340305.1 Desulfovibrio psychrotolerans | reverse complement strand
ATTGCTGGCCGTGTCGTGATCGTGAATGTCGGCATAGGTCAGGGTGTTGGTGTCCAGCGTCAGGTCGCCGTTCATGGCAGCGATAACCGCGCCCTCCACGTGGGTGTTATCCTCCACGCGGATATCCACCTTCTCCTTGCCGATAATAGATGTCTGCTCATGCACCCACGCGGAAGAGCTCTGCCCCTTGCCCACGTTTGCAGAAACGCTGCCGGATGCACCGGCCCCCACCATCACATCGGCGGATACCCCAAACGACGAAGAACCGCCCCCGCTTTCATCCTGCCTGCTGGCAACGGTCAGGTCGCCGCCAACCTGCATGGTAACAGTGTTGCCCTGCACGGTGGCCCCGGCAACGGTGGTGTCGCGGCCCGACTTCGTGGTCAGGCCCTGTTCCGCCACCACAGCGGCATTGCGATGATAGGTAGATTCATAGTCACTGCCCGAGCCGCTGAGCGAGGCATAGGCATTTGC
>NZ_BLVP01000043.1 GCF_013340305.1 Desulfovibrio psychrotolerans | reverse complement strand
TGTCTTGCCGCTGCCCGTGGGCCCGAAGATGTACAGGGGATCGGCGCGTTCTGCCGGGGCGGTGAGCAGCCAGACCACGATTTCACGCATGGAATCATGGAACAGATAGTCCGGGTCCAGACGAGGTGTGAAGCTGCACGGGGCGCTAAACCCCTTGATCATACGGCCCGAAGGACTGCCGCTGAAGAGGTCTCCGGCATCCATGTCGATGACGGTAAGGTGGTCAAGATCGTTCTGCATGAGTGTGGGCTCCTTGTTGTGGTGAGAGGAAATTGACAGGCCATGTGTTACGCTGTACTTTTCGTGTACATAGAGAGGAGTAACGTAATGCCTGAAAGCACCTTTACATTTCGGGTGGAAGACACCCTGAAGGCGGCGTTTGCCGATGCGGCCAAGCAACGGGATCGAACCGCTGCCCAGTTGTTGCGAGATTTTATGCGTAGCTATGTGGTGGAAACCCAGAGTTCTGATCCCGCCTATGACGCCTGGCTGCACAGAAAGGCTGAGGCCGGGGAACGGGACTACCGTGCAGGACGTTTGATTTCTCAGGAAGAAGCCACGGCCAAGGCTGCCCAGCGTAAGGCCGCGATCCTCAGCCAGCACGACACCCTATGAAGGTGGTCTGGACTGAGGCAGCGGACACGGACCGTGAGCGCATAGTCCTGTTCATCGCTGCGGATAATCCACACGCCGCCATCGAACTGGACGCACTTTTTACCGCTGCAGCAGACTCTTTGGCCGCGCTACCCTTCAGAGGGCGCATAGGACGGGTGGCGGACACGCGGGAACTGGTCGTGCACAAGAACTATATCCTTGTGTACGGGCACGATGCGCTCCGGGCTACGCTTTATATCAAAGCGGTTGTTCATGCCGCCTTGCAATATCCTCCTGAACCGGTTGTGCCTGATAGACCATAGCGCTTTGGTCATCTTTAGCCCGCTGCCACTGCATTAAGCCTTCTGCTCACCCACAGCCGCTGCGAAGGCTTTCCGGTCCTGGTCACCCGTGCGAGCAGTTCTTCGGCTTCTTCATCGCCAAGAGTGCCGCGCAGTTCCATATCCAGTTTTGCGGAATCGATGGTTTTACGGCCAGCCTGGCTGGAGATTTTGAAGCGGAATCCTGCCGTTGCAAGCCACTCTGTAGTGGTGTCCATACCCCCCACAGAAACATAGAACGAACGCAGCCGGTCTTCTTCTGCGGCAATGGAATCCTCCAGATCATTCCTGCAGGATTTTAGGTCAGCGAGTTTCTGCAAGGCGTGGTCATATGCCGGGTCATCCAGTTCCTGCACCGTGAACTTGGGACAGCCCTCTGAATGGTCACACCAGTCACACAGGGGATGAAACCCCTTGCAGTAGTCCACGGCGTCGATGGATTCAGTTCCGTCCCAGACCCGCCGGGCAGTGGTCCAGATGTCCCCGGCAATGCGCTGGCACATGCCGAGCATGGTGGCGTCGGGCTGGTATGGCCCAAAGGCACGGGCATCGGACATGGACAGGCAGAGCACCCAGCCTTCAATGTCCATGCTGTCCGCCTGACGCGGCAGGGAAATGCCGAACAGAAGCTTGGCTACCTGCGGGAAGGTCAGGTGCTCGAAGACGGTGTTGCCGTCCGCATCCCGCATGGCAAAGACCGGTTCCGACCAGTGGGTCTTGAGCAGGCCCAGTTGTCCGTAAAGCTGGGTTTCGTAAGCCGTGTACAGGGTGTCCGGAATACGCTCAGTGCTCTTCAGTTCCAGAATCCGTATGGCGGGTCTTGGCCAGCCCCAGACCAGCGTGAAGTCCAGATGGGCCCGGATGGGGGTACCGTCATGCTCCACGGCGACTTCCAGCTGATGCAGAAGGTTTGCGCCGTTGGCGTGCAGCACCTTGGCAAGCCCCGCTTCCATCCAGTGCCCGCGCTGCAAGATAAGATGACGTCGCAGGGCCGTTCGGATGCGTTCATGCTCTCCTGCCCGGTACCATTCCCCAATATCCTGCGTGCTGGGCGTGCGGGCCATGTGCAGTTTCCCCGCCACGGCAGCCCGCAGGCATTCCGCTCCTTTGCCGATGTCGGACATGCCCACGTACGCGGAGCGGTCCCCAAGCTGTGCGGCGGTATGATGGTTATCGTGGGCAATGAGCCCTCGTGCGACCTGCGCCAAGAGCGCAAGGCCCTTGTCCTGATGCGTGTTGCTTTCGTTGTTGTCCATGAATTCCTCCCGTGAAACGGAAAAGCCCCCGATGTGGGGGACTTTTCGTAGCGTTGCTTGTTGCGAGTATGCCAGCAGGGTCAGGCGGCTTGAGCATCGGCGTACCGCCACCAGACTTTGCGGGTAGCATCCCAACGAAAACCAGCCTCCTGCAACAGTGCCTTCTTGCTCCGGGTGTCGCCGGAAGCCGTGACGCAGGTGCGTCCGTCCTGTGCCTGAATGGTCTGGTAGGTGATGCCGTCTATGCGGGGCAATGCGGCCAATGCTGCCCTTGGACGTTCACCCTGCTTCTCATTGCGCTGCGCCGGTGGTTGTGGTGCGACTGTCGCCATCGTCCCGCTACGGGCAGGAGATGCCTGTGTAGATTCCTTTCGTGCCCCTGTGGCCGCCTGTGCCTTGGCCGGACGGTTTCCGCTTCTGGGCATGGCCCCTTCGGCGTCATCGTCCGCCTCAGTGACCAGACCCACCATGGTGGCGAGGCCATAGCGCCGTGCGTAGGTCAGTGCGGAGCCGTATCCTTGCGGGTCGGCCTTCGGAAGCGGCATGACCATGAGGGAAGATTGCCACTGGCCAGATTCTGCGTGGACAAGCTTCGTGACAAGGCCGAGATGGCCGGTCTCCACCGGCACGGGATACTGCGCAACCCAGATGCCGTTGGCGATGAGCCCCTCACGGCAGGCATCCATGACGGAGTTCAGCGTGGCGTAACGCTTGTTGACGAAAGGGTTTTCGGCATCCTTGGACGCCGGAGACAGGGACTGCTGCACCCGCAGCATGGCCTTAGCCAATTCGGTGATGGTCGGGGATGCGCCAGGGGCGGGATGGGATAAAGGGGCTTCGGTCATGGTTACCTCCTTGTAGGCGTGTGAAATGGAAATGCCTCCGCCGCGCTGGGCGGCAGAGGCAAAGATATGGCCTGCTCATGGAGGTAATATATAGGTGGAATTTGATGATCGACACTAGGTCGGCGCGGTGGACGCCTTTCAGGACTAGGAAGACGCGGAATCAAAGGCGAGAGCTCATTTCCCTTGCTAGCTAATGTAGTGCTTTTATTCGATATGCTGATTTTCGCTGCGTAAAAGCAGGGTATTCCCGACGGAAACAAGACGGAAAAAGGCGAAGCATGCGGAGTATCTCCCATGCATAACGGGGAAACGAGCCTGCAACGCACAGGAAATTCCTACTTTCCTGTTTCGTCGTCGTTCCGGGGGGGGGGGTAACGAAATCGGCAGGTATTGGAGCCGTGGGGTTTGGATAACGACAACGCCATGATGCACGGGGAACAGTGCCCTGCCGCGTAAAGGTGTGGAATGCCCCCTCCCGGACTTGGGAGGGGGCGTTTGGCACTCTTGTTATACGCGCCGGTAGTGTGTGTCTTTGCCATTGCCTTCTCGGCTTATAAGACCGGCTTCCCGAAGAGCATTCAGGGCCTTGCGGACCCTGTCCTCTTTGAGGCCTGAGATTTCTTCAATGTTCTTTCGGTAGTAGGACTTCCCCTTCTCCATAACCTCAAGAACTCTTTGCTGATCTGGAGTGAGGTCAGAGAGTGAGCGGTGATAGTTCGTCTCGTCATGCACAGGCGTGGAGGAAGCCGTTGACGCCGAGATTTCGTGGTTGTCATCAACAGGGCAGAGATCGCCTTCCACCCATTCCCAAGGTTGCCCAACCGGCAGCTTGTAGGTGCCATGGCGACGTTCAAAGTGAGGAGCAACCTTACATTTGTCTACGTAAACACGGGCGACAGGACCATCTGTGGCAAGGGCATCATGTACGGCTTTACACAACAGATCCCGATCGTCCGCATGGATTTGGTCCCGACCTTCTATGTGCAGTACGTTCTGGCACAGGCTCACAAGTTCCACAGGGCCCTTGAAGTCCGTAGCCGTTTTCCTTGCATGGTGAATGATGATGACGGCTATGCCCTCAGCTTGGATCCTCTTGATGAATTCAAAAAAAGGCGTGGCATTGGCTTTTGCCGCATTGGGAGCCAGAGAGAACAGGTTGTCAATAAAGACGACCTGTGTTTCCGCCTCTTTGAGGGTTGCAAGTACCTCATCCTGCCTTTTCCCATCAAGAAGGCTTTGCCCTCCCCGAAGAGAGACAACGCCAAGGTTGGTGTCGAGCAGCGCTCGGCGTCCTTCCCTGTTCCCCATCAGTTGCACGCATCGTTGCTTGAAGTCGGCCTCGCCTACTTCGCCGTCAAGGTATACCACCTTTGTGGGTGGGGAGGCTGTAAGGAAGAAACAGGGTGTTCCCGTGGCGAGGGCTAAGGCGATTTCAATGGCGAACCAACTCTTTCCAGCGTTGGAGAAGCCCCAGATCATTGTTGTGTAACTGGGCGTAAGCATGCTGCTTATGCTCATTGCGCTGTTCGGTGCTGCTGATACTTTATCAGGAAGCGCACCAAAGGTCACAAGAGCAAAGTCTGGTTCGTGCTTGCCTTCGCTTTCTCGCTCTGCCGGGCTTACGAGCCCGACTTGTCGCTTCCATGCTTGCAGGTTCTCCAAAGGAATAGCCATTGTCCGCACTTGTTCCGCAAGTCGCGAAGGCAACTCGACGTCACCAATGTGGATTTGCCTATCGTATAAACATCTTGCCACCTCAGGCTTCAGTGGCTCCTTGTAGGTCAGCCCGCGTTCGGGAACAAGGGGCCAGGGAAAGAGGGAGACCTGAAATGCGCCGTAGTCCATGCAGGTTTTCGCAAGCACAGGTACACTTTCCCATCCGTCCTGTCCTGGGGAGGAGAGGATGGTCACGTTGTGCCCAGCCAAGTCGCTGGCAATAAGGGCTTTGACCGCATCATCGCCTCCGAAGAAGCCAGAGACGACAACCCCGGTGCGCTCAATCACGCGCCCTTCCTTGGCAAGGTCTGTAAGCCGCATAGCCACGCGAATGTCCGTGCAGAGCCATACTTCTGCCGCAGGATTTTTCAAGATCAAGTCCCGCGCGAACAGGTGGGCTGGTGCTGGGGCGGCTCCCAGAGATACGATAGGGGTGCCAGTCTCTGTTACTTTGCGTATCGCGACAACAAACAGATCTTGGTCGCCGGTCGTGTACATGCAGAGCACCAACGAGTCCGTGCCGTCAAGGTTACGCACCCTGAATTTCGCCTTGAGTGTGAAGTCAATGCCATTGCCGTGAAGGTGGTGTGGAATTTTTTCAACGGCAGCAGTGCTAATGGCTGCGTTGTGAATGCTGGACGTGGGGAAGCTGGAAAAGCAGTGTTCCGGCTTCAGACCAAACACTTCGCCCAGCACGAGGGCTGTCATGACGCGGCTCCGGTTCAGCTTGCCTACAGCCCAAGATACGATATCAGCGGGGGGCGGAGGAGCAGTACGCCATGTGCGCATATCATTATCTTCCCCTCCAAGGGCACGGATGCAGAGCTCGCGCTTGTCCGGTTCATCGGTGGTGCAGACTTCATAGGCGACAAGGGCCGCAAAAAACTCTGCCCGTAGTGGACACCTTAACAAGGCTGGTAGTCCGGTTCGGTCATATCTTTGTACAAGCGTTTCCAACTTTGCTTTGAGTGGAATGCCGTGTTCATTGCGGAGCGGCGGGTTAATGAGCATCGGAATCAGCTGGGGGCTGTAGCACGGTGCACAAACAGTACGGAACGGCACATCAATAACCGTGCCATTTTGCGCGGGTGTAGGATTCGGGGCCGAGGAGGATAAAGGGGCTACACCTTTGGGCGGGGCTTCGTATGATGCGACTTCGCCCGTAGTCCTGGCTTGTTCAGCGAGGTTCTTTATAATTCTACGATTTGTCATAGTTAATCTCCAGTGGCCATGGGGTCGGTGGATACTCGACCCCATGGCAAGTTTAGGTTACTTCTTGGGGTAGACGCAGACCTTTATGCCGTAGAGCACCTGCGGGACTAGCTCAATGTCCACGCGGTCTATGCCTTCAAGGTCTCCTGCACTTGCTGCCTGAAGTACAGCACCGAGCTTTTGCCCCATTTCAGCCATGGCGGACTGGTCCGGAGTGTGCACGAGTGCAACATTGTTTTTGGGGTCTCCGTCATTGCTCATGGAGAGATCCTTTCCCGTTTCACGGGTAGTTTGGTTTGTTCCGTTTGCCGTAGGGGCCTCTGCCCCCACAGCGACTGTTATGCTGTGCGTTCCTTCGGACAGGCCGCTAGACAGGGTCAGCATGACACTACCTTGTGCGGGACAATTTGGCGTTCGGTCATGTACCGTTGGACCTCGGTGGCCGAGTAACGTACTGAGCGTCCGATTTTTGCGTAGGGTATTCCCCTTCCGGCAAACCGGTGCGCCCGGAGGGTAGAGAGGCTCAAGCGGGTAATGGCCGCCACCTCCTTTTCCGTGAGCCAGCGGACCAAAATTGCTTCTGCTCGAGGCTCGCTGCCCTTGGCGATACTGTTCGAAACCATACATACTCCAGCGAAGTGAATGTTTGAGATGGCATACTGAACCCAAAGATTTGTGATTCAGCACACACTAGCCGTTCAGAGCGCTTGATTCATCGGAAGGCCTTCCTGTTGATTGCACTCGTGGAGATGAAACTAGATCGTGAACTGCGAGGGAGGTAGGGAAGAATAAGCGAAATCTTGCGCAAAAAATGGACAACATCCTGATTTTTTTGTATTTTTTGGAGGAAGCTGTGGAGAAAATGTTAATTGTATTGCATAAGCAAGCACCCCAGTTCCAAAAAATTCTGGAAATAACTGCGCTTGCACCTGCAAGGTTGCGACAAGAAGTGAACTTTTTTTTGCGTGAAGTCGGCAGAGCAGTGCAGAATAGCAAAAAGGGTCTAGATTTAAGAAAAGAAGCTGACGATGATCACTATATGAGTTTGTGGATTATGATTTTGTCTTCAATGAAAAAAATAGAGAGAGATGCAAACACTGATCTATTGACAGTAACAGAAGAAGAATTAGAAATTACAAAATTTTCAGCATATTTAATTTCAAAATGCAAAGGAGTTCAAAAAGATTCTGTTTTTATTCTGAAATCGAATAAAATACCACATAAGCAATCAAGAAAAATATCTAAGCTTGCATCTTCTGTTTACATCAATGTTTCAGAATTTTTTATAAGGAAAACATTTAAGCAAAAAAACTTAGGATTAGAATCAATCACTATCGATGAAGCAAGCGAAATTGGGTCAAATATATCTGTAAATTATATGATGTATTATAATTCTCTTTTTTGGCATCGCGAGTTTGTTAAAAGAAAATTTTACATAGACGTTCACAAAGATTCTAAATTGAAATATGGTGTTTCTAAAATATTGAAACATATTTGTTCACTTGCAAAAGATTTTGAGAACCACCCACACGACTGCTTTAAATGTCTATTTGAGAATGACAAGCTATTCTGGATTTATTTTGATTCATATGTTCCACACAAGATCGGATGTTATGGAAGGATGTGTTTTATTAATAAAAAGATTGCCATAGAAACATTGAACTTTGAATTAGATAAAGATAGCATTATTAACAAAGAAGAGCATGTCGTACTTTGTAAAATATTTAAAAAATACAAAATGATGTTCACAGACTTATCTTTCAAAGAATATCCCACACTTATTGCCGAGCATATAAATGAAGGCAAGAGCATTCCTTTTTATGGCAATATAAATGATTTCATAAAAGATGAGGAAATAGGAAATTTATACACGAAAAGTATTGGTGGAATCAACATGCCAAAAACAAACGGAAAACATGAGACTGCAGCCATAGAATATATCAAGAAACAAAAAAAAGATATCGTGAATGAAAGACATATAATAAACGATGAATCAAACACAGTAGGATTGTGGATTTGGGACACAGTAAATATACTCAAAAGTGACAATAATGTTTCGGGACACATAAAAAAACTAATAACCGAAGAGGTTTGGTATAGAAAATTTTCTACCGCTAGAAAGTATGCGCATGTTCTCAAAGAATACACTAGTGGCAATAAAAACATAGACGCAGAGAGCATACTTAAAGACATAACTAGGGAACATAGATATGACTATTACCGTGTTGACGAGAGCATTCGCTCAGGCATCCTCCTTAGTACCGAAGAGGCCCTCACCCGAAGACGTGAAAGAACCAAAAAAAATGAAGCCAAATCCACGGCAAGCCAGTAAGATTTTGACCATCGCAGGGTAAATCCATGCAGCTATTTTCATTGCACGCTTTTGGTTTTCATTTTTCGTGTGGGGAATGGTGTGGGGAAAAAGAAAAAGGACTTGAAGGCAAACCTTCAAGTCCTTGATTTTCTGGTGGGTCGTGCGGGGCTCGAACCTGCGACTCTCTGCTTAAAAGGCAGATACTCTACCGACTGAGTTAACGACCCATGCGAGGGGGCTGTATAAAGACTTCGGCCCTTGATTGTCAACCCCTAAACCGCTTTCAGGCCAATTTTACCTGCCTTTGGCCATGGCTGGCGTAATAACCTCAAGGCCATCAAGATAGGGGCGCAGCGCTTCCGGTATGGCTATGGAGCCGTCTGCCTGCTGGTAGTTCTCCAGTATCGCCACCATGGTGCGCCCTGTGGGAAGCCCGGAGCCGTTCAGGGTGTGCACATATTCCGGCTTTTTTGCACCTTCGCGCTTAAAGCGCAGGTTGGCGCGCCGGGCCTGAAAATCGGTGCAGTTGGAGCAGGACGATATCTCGCGAAACTTGCCCTGTCCGGGCAACCACACCTCTATGTCATAGGTTTTGGAAGACGCGAACCCCATATCACCCGAACACAATGTAACCACCCTGTAATGCAAGCCAAGGCGTTGCAGCAGATTTTCCGCATGCTGACGCATAAGCTCCAGTTGTTCATAGGAGGTATCGGGGTGCGAAAGCCGCACCATCTCCACCTTGGTGAACTGATGCTGCCGGATAAGCCCCTTGGTGTCCTTGCCGTAGCTGCCTGCCTCTGACCGGAAGCACTGCGTCTGGGCGGTAAAGGCCATGGGCAGCTCCGCCTCGGAGAGCATCTCGCCGGAGAGCAGGTTGGTCAGGGGCACCTCTGCGGTGGGAATAAGGTAAAAATCCTTGTAGTTGAGCTTGAACAGGTCTTCCTCAAACTTGGGAAGCTGCCCGGTGCCGGTCATGGCACCGCTGTTTACAATGGCCGGAGGGAACATTTCTGTATACCCGTGTTCACGGGTCTGGATATCAAGGAACAAGTTCACCAGTGCCCGCTCCAGCCGCGCCGCCCAGCCCCAGAGCACGGTAAAGCGCGACCCCGCAAGCTTGGCACCGCGTTCAAAATCCAGCCCGCCCAGCTGCTCCGCAAGCTCCCAGTGCTCCTTAGGCGAAAAATCAAAGGCGGGCGCACTGCCCCAGCGGTGCAGTTCCACATTGTCGTTCTCGTCTGCTCCCACGGGCACGGATTCGTGGGGAACGTTGGGCACGGCAACCAGCCACTCACTCACTTTGGCCACTACGGCTTCCGCTTCTACGTCCAGCAGCTTGATGCGCTCCGCAAGCTCGCCCAGCTCCGCAATGCGCCCGGAGGCGTCCTGCCCGGCCCGCTTGAGCTTGGCAACCTCTTCCGAGGCCTTATTGCGCTCGCTCTTCAGGCCCTCTACCTCGTTCAGCAAGGCACGGCGACGGGCATCCAGTTCCAGAAACTCGCTCACATCTATTTTGGAATGCCGCTTGGCAAGGGCGGTAACAACAATATCGGGGTCTCTCTGCAAAAGCTTGAGGTCGAGCATAAAAAACGCATCTCCTTGGCGTATTGGTAAGCAACGCCCGAAGATAGCCGCCGCACAGGTGTGCGTCAATACGCGGAAACAGCGGGCAGGAGAGGAGGGGATAAATCCTTGTGCCGTGCGCAGCAACCCCGGCCCCTGCTCCCGCCGGAAACATCGGCATGGAATGACACGGACTACACGGGCGACACGGAATAGAACGGGGCCGAGAGCCTGCCCGCGCAACCGGCAGACAGGCCGATCAATTTCACCCGGCTAACACATCACCGGAAAAGAGAAGACGCACGCGCGGCCATAACAGCCCGCATCGGCAGAGCGGATCGCGCAAAGTGCCCGATGATCTCCCGGCTATCCCTGAAGCTATCCCCGGCTATCTACGGGCATATACGGGCATCTCAGGATATCCGTGGCAACCTTCGACTACCCCTCACCCTCTCCGAATGCAGAAGGTGTCTGAAACGCTTCCGGATGCCGGTCGCGCAGATAATCCATAAGACGCTCATGCTCCTCGTACTGCACCATCTCCGCAGGCTCCTCAAGGGAGTAATAGCCCACCCACACGGGAGAAAGCAGCGTGCGCGGCCAGGCCGTTAATCCGGCATCGCCCACCCACACGTTCACCGGCATGCCCTTGTAGTCGGTAATCCGTGTAAACCCCGGATTGCCTGTCGGCGTCAGTGCCATGGCGTAGCCAAGCGCCAGCATAATGCGCTGCACCCTGTCCTGCGCACCGCCGCTGTCTGTGACCTTGCGCAGCTTGTCCCGGAAGAGTTCCGTAAGACCGTTATGCTGTGCCGCCTGTTTGGTCTGCACATTTGCCATATCCACCTCCCGGCTTTCCCTTCGCACCCTGTGGGGAGCACATGCCCTGTCTGTGGCCGCGAAGAGAGCCTTTCTCCGGTCTACCGCAACAATGCAGGCCACACCCACGGCCCGCTCCCTGACCGCACGCATGGCCTTTATGCCGCATCCGCAGTACAGGATTGCTCGATACACCTTTACTGATTCTCGCACTATGCGGGAGTCTCCGGCAGGTGTCAACACCACAGGGCAGCCCTGCCCCCGCAGGAAATAATGCTGTAAAATTTCTTGTACCCCGCGCAGTCCGCCGCCTTCGTGCCTCTGTCTGCACCGCGCCGAAAAGGCAACCGCACAAAGCCACACCCATAACCGCATGTTATAAAAACATATTCTTGATGGACGAATTGTTCAAAATATTAAACACCCCCCGGCCAACCTGCCGCAGGCAATGCCCTGAGTAAAATTTTCTGAACCAACCAGCCGGACACCCTGACGGGCGAGCAACCCACCTCCTGTCACACGCTCTTGATTTTATTGTATTAAAAATTACATCTTCCCAAACCAGCGCCTTGGCACGATCCATGCTATATTCTGTTTACCTTCTTTCTTTTACGGCTAAACGAAATAATACGGTTCAAGGGTGGCTCCTTGGACCGTTTAGCCGTTTTAAAGGGCTGCGAAAGAATACGCGGGCGCGGCACCGGTGACAGGGCCGATGCGTGAAGCCGCTTCACAGGCACTTTACGGGCCTGATGTGCGGCTGACGTGCGGGGCAGTTTCGTGAAACGGATCAGAGGCGGGCAGAGGGGGATACCGGCGGCTAGACGGTCCGGCTACACATCGTTCTCGGCAAAAGGCTTGAACCCGGATGCAGCTTGTCTGGACTTCTGCGGTCCGCCCTCCACGATAGTGAAGCCGTAATCCAGCAGCTTGGCTGTCTCCACCTGACGGATGACCGGATTATCCGCGCCCAGAACCACTGCCAGCAGGCGAGTTTTGCCGCGCTTTGCCGTTACCGTGATATTGAAGCCGGAGGCGTTCACAAACCCGGTTTTCAGGCCGTCCACCCCATCATAGGTGCGGAGCAGCGAGTTGGCGTTGCGGCGGGTGGAGCCGTGATAGGTGAAAGATGTCATGGAATGCACAGGCAGCGATTCCGGGAACTTACGCAGGTAGCTGATGGAAAGCTTGGCAAGGTCTCTGGCTGTAGAAAGCTGCCCCTTGGCGGGCAACCCGTTGGGATTCTTGAACGTGCTCTTGGTCATGCCCAGCTTCTTGGCCTTGGCGTTCATCTGAGCCACGAATTTAGCAGTATCGCCCTTGGACATGTATTCTGCCACAGCCACGCAGGCGTTGTTGGCAGAAACCACACTTATGCCCTTGATTAGATCTTCCAGAGCCACCTTTTCGCCTTTCTTCAACGCCATACGCGAGCCGCCCGTATTCACCGCCTTGGCACTGACGGGAATGAGTGTCTTGGGAGACAATGTTCCCTGCGCCATGGCCTCGCGGACCAGATACAGGGTAAGCAGCTTGGTGATGGATGCAGGGGCGATAACAGCGTCCGGGTTCTGTTCGTAGTAGACATCGCCGGTGGTCATATTAATAAGAATGGCGGACCGGACGTTAAGCTTAAGGTCCTTGACAGCCTTGGGGGCGGGGGAACCTGATGGCGCAGGGGAAATCTGGGGAGCCTTAGGTTGCCGGACTTCCTGCATGGGGACAAGTGCGGCAACCTCCGCCTTTTCCTGCACAGGTATCAGCGCAATCGGTGTGCCCCTGCGGGGCAATGCCGCAGCAGCCTCAACAGGCAGAGCATAGCCGTTGTCTTCCACCGCCGCCCGAACCTCTTCCAGTGCGGCCTGAAGAACGTCTGCGGTAACCTGAAATTCCTGCTGCGGAGCGGGGGCCAATGAAGCATCACCGGAAGAGACTACCAGCGGCTTTACGGTGAACCGATTTCCAAACGTCTGAGCAGTGCCGGACGCAGTTCCCGATGCCACCACTCCCGCAGCCACCGCCTCAACAGCCTTATGCACCTTCTCAGCCTTGGCAGGCTGCTTTGTATTCTGAAGGCTGGCAACCGTTTGAACGGATTTTTTCGCAGACTGGTCCCCGGCTTTTTTAGCGGATTTGGCGCCCGCTTTCTGCGCCTTGCTTCCGGACTTCTTCTTAGCGGCCTTGCTCTTGCTGGCACCGGACGACTTAGCAGACGCTCCGCCTGCCGCTGTTTTGTCGGGCTGGGCCGCTACGGCATGTGCATCGCCGAACACAGGCACAGCCTGCCCCCCCAGCCCGGAGAGCAGGAAAATGACCAGCACGCACCCCGCCAATGCCCGATAAACCCTTTGCTTCATGGAATTTGCCTTACGGATGAAGTTGCCCGCCGTCAAGTAAATCAGAGCGGCCCTTCCCGCAACAGTTCCATAACCCACCGGAACTACTCTACCTCCATAAATAGATAATTTCTAGAAAAATTCCAGTGCCTCAAAACCTTACACAAACGCATTGACGACAAAATAGCCACCTATGGCAGACACAATCACACCGGCGACCTTGCGTCCCCACTTTGTGACAACCGCCATGCCCCTGCCCTCTGCCATGCGCTGACTGAACGCCACAGAACTGCCTGCGATGACAATGGGCAGACAATGCCCCAAAGCGAACGCGAGTATGAGTATTACACCCTCTGCCACTCTTTCCTGTACTGTGATAATGGCGAGAATGGGCGCAATAAAGCCGAAGGTGCACGCGCCGGAAAGAATGCCGTACGAAAGCCCCAGAACCCATGCCCCCAAATGACCACGCAGAGCAAAGCGACTCAATCCGCCTCCCGGCAGGCGGCACACGGCAACCCCCATCATATCAAGCCCCAGCCAGAAAAAAAGCAACCCCACAGGCACGCCCCACAACGGCGAGACGTCTCCCAGCATGCGTCCAAGCAGGGAGCACAGCACCCCCACGGCGGTTATGGAAACAAACAGCCCAAAGCTGAACAGCCCGGCATAGCCCACAGCCTCTCTGCCCTGCACCACACGCCCCTGCCCTGCCACATAGCCGACCATAAGGGGAATGGATGCAAGATGGCAGGGGCTGAACAGAATGCTCACCACGCCCCACAAAAAACATCCCAGCACCGCGAGTCCAAAGGCACCGGTCATCCACATATTGATGGTGAGCAAAAATTCGTCGAACACCGCCACTCCTTTGCTTCACATCCTTATCCGCTTACGGCGCGGGGCAATGCCCCGCCGCACAGCGCCCATCTGCACCGCAGCGCCATTTCCGGAAAACAGCGCACGGTGCAGATGGTAAACACATCCGTTTTCATCCTATTCCTGCATCAGGGCATCCACCTTTTGGCGTATGCTTGCTTCATCCAAAAAACCCACGTGGCGTTCCCGTTCCTTACCGTTCTTGTCGTAAAAAATCTGCGTGGGAATGGCCCGTATGCCGTATTTTGGTGTCTGGTCGGGATTCTCCCATACATCAATAAACCGTATGGCAGCCCTTCCCGCATATTCTTTTTCCAGTTTCACCAGAATGGGAGCCATCATCTTGCATGGTATGCAGTTCTTTGCTCCAAGATCTATCATTGTGACCATGCCGGGCACAGGCAAATCCTCAGCGTTGGATACACCGGGAATACCTGCAAGCAGCAGGGTCAGAACCAGTAACGCGCAGCGGAACATCATGCTGAATCTCCACAAATCATGTTTCTCCGGAGCACCCGGCATTGATAGAAAGGGCTACACCGCGTCCAGCATGGCGTTCACACTGTCCGCCACCAGCCGGATACTCTCCTGCGTCACGGCAGACTGGCCTTTGTTCAGACCCAAGGCGGCAAGCTGCACATGCTTGAACTCGGTAAATCCTGCTTCCTCCAGCGACTTGCGGGCGCAGTTCAACGGGCAGCCGTCCACGGCAACGATGCCGGAAGCCGCCTCAGTGCTCCGCATAATGCCGGACACTCTGCCCCCGATGCCTGCAAGACAAAACATCTTGCCCCGCCCTTCGCGGGAGACCAGTCGAACAGCCTGATCGGCAATCTCACCCACATCTGCCGCGCCGGAACAAGAAAAAACAAGCTTGGGCGCGGCACTACATGCACACTGCACACTCATGACTCCACCTCTGCAACCGGCCTTACGCTAGCATCTTTTTAAGTTCCGCCATAGAAGGCACCTTACCCACCACCTTAACCTCACCGTCCACCACAAGGGCGGGCGTGGTCATCACCCCGAAGCTCAGCATCTTGGAAATGTCGCCTATCTTTTCAATCTCATAGGCAATGCCAAGCTCCTTGGCTGCTGCTTCTGCATCATTCTTCAGCTGTTCGCACTTGGGGCACCCCGGCCCCAGAACCAGAATCTTTTTCATGTCACACTTCCTTTCGGGTTGTCGGGAACGCTTTTTGCCGTTTGAGAAAACAGCTGGGTTACAGGCAATAAACAATACACTCCAAACACCATCGGCATGCTCAGGACCTTCCTGCGCACAGCGCGCCGCAGGCTACCTGTGCCGCACACCGTCAGGAGGCAATCGCTCCGTAAATAAGGCCGCTTACGGTGGCCATAACCACGACCAGCGAAACAAAAACAATTGTCTTCTGCGTACCCATAACGCTGCGGATAACCAGCATATTCGGCAGGCTGAGCGCAGGCCCTGCAAGCAGCAGCGCCAGCGCGGGCCCCTGCCCCATGCCGTTACCGATTAGCCCCTGAAGAATGGGTACTTCCGTCAGGGTTGCAAAATACATAAACGCTCCGGCAAAGGCGGCCACAAAGTTGGACAGAAGCGAATTGCCACCCACCGCCGCGCTGACCCACTCCGAGGGAATAAGCCCCTCGTTGCCGGGTCTGCCCAGCAAAGCCCCGGCAATGAGCACGCCAAAGAGCAGCAGCGGAAGAATCTGCTTGGCAAATCCCCAGCTCTGCCCGAACCACTCACCCAGCTCCCCTTCCCGCGTGCTCGTGACCCACGAAAGGCCGATCATCCCGGCGATAAACGCAATCATGGGGGTTTCCGGAAACAGCAGGGCCAGTGCCGCAACAGGCACCGCAGCCATAAAGGCCTGCCCGGGCCGCACACCGAACCACGCCACCAGCGATGCGCCTACGCCCAGAGCAAATAGGGACGTGAGCATCCACTTTGCGGAATAAATGGCCGCCCACAGACCTTCGCTCTCTGCCGGTTGCCCCCAGTTGGCAAAAACCAGCACGCCTATCATGGCGCCGAAGTACAGGGCGTTTTTCCAAAGCGGACGGGTCACTTCCGCCTCCGGAAGAAGCATGGCGTGCGCCGCCTTTTCCCCTTCCTCCTTCCGGTAGATGAAGTGCATGGCAAGCCCTATGACCACGCTGAACACAATGGCCCCCACCGCTCTGGCAATGCCCAGCTGTGTGCCCAGAATCCGCGCGGTCATGACAATGGCAAGAATGTTAATGGCCGGGCCGGAATAGAGAAATGCCGTGGCGGGTCCCAGCCCTGCGCCCATGCGGTAAATGCCCGCAAAAAGCGGCAGTATGGTGCAGGAACAGACCGCCAGAATGGTGCCGGAGCAGGAAGCCACTCCGTAAGCCACCGCCTTGTTGGCGGCAGGTCCCAGATACTTCATCACCGAAGCCTGACTGATGAATACCGCTATGGCACCGGCGATGAAAAACGCGGGCACAAGGCAGAGAATAACGTGCTCCTGTGCGTACCACTTAGCCAGATGAAAAGCCTCAAGCACCGCGTTGTCAAACCTTTGCCAGCCGACAGGCAGATAGAAGAACGCCAGAAACACTCCGATGATACCTGCAAGGGTTTTCCATTCCCGCTTCCAGTCCATGACACGGCTCCCATCTTCATTTGGCTTTTTCGCCAACTGTTAAAATAAAAAAAATTACCCGCGCGCGCGGAGAACCGATTCCACACAATGGAAAAAGTTAAGAACACACGGCACCTTAAGCCTGTAATACACAAGCTTCCCCCGCCGCTGGTCCTCCACTATCCCGGCGGCACGCAGCACGGAAAGATGCTTGGAAACGGTGGATATATCGTACCCCACCAATTCGGTCAGTTCGCAGACGCAGTGCTCGCCCTGCTCAAGAGCGTCTACAATCATCAGGCGTGAAGGATGTGCCATGGCCTTCATCACCTTGGCGCGTTCCTGATAGCTCTCAGGCGTCTTGGGCAACATAATTTCTTCCGGCATGGGTCCGTCCGTTCCGTGTGCAGTTCTTTGGTACAAATTACCGTAGGGGATTCCGGGGCGGCACTTGTGCACCGTATCCCCAGCCTGACCCGCGTTCTATTCATTTGGCAATAAGGCCAAATGAAAAACTGGTCAAGCGGCACCTTCGATTTCCCCAAACGGAAAAAGAGAGATCTCACTTTCTGCGCAACAGCTTGGCGCAGGAGGGGAGTTTGTGCTATGCTGGAGGCTACACAATACGAACGCACCGTCATTATGTGCACAGGAGCACCCGTGCTGCACGACGCAAGACCAAAGGAGTATTCCATGCCCCACACCCGCTATTTTCCCACCGCCGAAGCAATGGCCCGCCTTGCGGGATACTCGGGTATTCCCTGCCTCACCCTGTATCAGCCCACCCACCGGCACCACCCGGACAACCAGCAGGACACCATTCGCTTCGTCAACCTTGTCAAGCGCCTCGGCACCGCTCTGCGCAGCCACTGCTCCGAAGAAGAGGCCCGGTGGCTTCTTGAGCCGTTTGACCGCCTCGGGCAGGATCGTGAATTCTGGAACCATTCGCTGGACGGACTGGCGGTTATGGCTGCCCCCGGCCTGTTTGAGGTATTCACCCTGCAGCAGGCGGTGCAGGAAATGGCGCTGGTGGCGGACAGTTTTCATACCAAGCCCCTGCGGCGGTTCATGCAGGCCACGGACCGCTACCAGATACTCGGCCTCAGCCGTGACCGGGTGCGCCTGTACGAGGGCAACCGGCATCATGTGGACAGAATAGACCTGCCTGCCGGTGTTCCCGGCACCATCGCCGAAGCCCTGGGCGATGAACTGACCGAGCCGCACCAGACCGTTGCCTCTTATGGCGGCGTAGGCGGCCCGTCGGCTCCCATGCGTCACGGCAGCGGCGGCAAAAAGGACGAACTCGACGCGGATGCGGAACGCTTCTTCCGCGCCGTGGACCGCGCCGTACTGGAACATTGCTCCAGACCTTCCGGCCTTCCGCTCATTCTGGCCGCATTGCCGGAATACCATAACCTGTTCCGCAAAGTGAGCCACAACCCCAATCTTGTGCCTGCGGCTATTGCTGCCAACCCGGAAGCCCTGTCACCGGAAGACTTGCGGGACAGGGCATGGGAGTGCCTTGCTCCGCAGCATGATGCACGCCTGAAAGACCTTGCCGAAGCCTTTGAAACCGCCCGGGCACGCGGGGCAGGGAGCGACAACCTCACAGACGTTGCGGCAGCGGCAGCAGCAGGCAAGGTGGCAACGCTGTTCATTGAGTACGGCCGGTACATTCCGGGGCGGCTCAACCCGGAAACCGGCCTCCCGGAACCGGCTGCCCCCGGCACGGGAAACGGCGCGCCGGAAGGATCGGCAAACAACGGAGCAGACAACATGGCAGGCAACCGCAACCACGGACTCTCGGATACCGCAACGGGTGTTGCAGCGTGTGCCGCGGCAAGTGCAATGGCAGACGATCTGCTGGACGATTTGGGAGAACTGGTGGAGCGGATGGGCGGAGAGGTTTTGGTGGTTCCCGCCGAGCAACTGCCCGGCAAAACCGGGCTCGCCGCCATCTTCCGTTATTGATGCAGCCTTCGGTGGATACAGCAAACTCCACCTTGAGAGGGCTTCCTTCTTAGGTCCGGCAGGCAGGGCAAACGGTCCCTGCCCGCCGGAAGCGAAGAGACGTAAAAAAAAATCTTTGTCATCAAACAAAAGGGCGTGCCATGGGCGCGCCCTTTCTTCTTGCCCGAGAGGCAGTCGCCGCAGCACGAGTTTGATTGACAAATTTGTCAAGATAAAGCATGTTTCCCGGTGGTTTGTTGCAATAATGTTCAGGTCACCTGCTCGGCAAAGGGAAAACAGCGGGAGAACACCCGGTGCTTTGCGTGGCAACTATACGAAATTACGCATGTTTGCAACAAGGGGGTTGGCGACTGTCCTTTGGCACCGGCATGCATTTCGGTGTGTCACGCCCTGCAAGGCACTGCGGAAAGTGCGGTATGCAAGCGGGCTGCCCGTTACAAACGATTGCAACCCGTTGCAACCGATCGCAATAGGCCGCAGACCATTCATCCACCATTCATCCACCATTCATCCTTTGGAGAAAGTCCTGATGAAACGCATCCTCACCACCATTGCGCTCTGCCTGAGCATGGCCCTGCTGGCAACAGTCGCCATGGCCGAAGGCAAAATCAAGGTCGCCGGCATCTACACCCAGCCCATCCAGCAAAAGTGGGACGCCTGCCTGCACAAGGCCCTCGTCAAGGCCGCCGAAGCCGGAGAGATTGAGTACGTCTATTCCGAAAAGGTCTCCAACACCGACTATATCCGCGTTATGCGCGAATACTCCGAGCAGGGTGTGCAGCTTATCGTGGGTGAGGCCTTCGGCATTTCCCGCGACGTGACCAAGGTGGCGGAAGATTACCCCAATGTAGCCTACCTGATGGGCGACACCATGGGACCGCGCGGCACCAACCTTTCCGTGTTTGACAACTACATCCATGAGCCCTGCTACCTTATGGGCATGATCGCGGGCACCATGACCAAGAACAACAAGATAGGCATGGTGGGCGGCTATCCCATAGGCGAGGTGAACCGCCTTTTCCACGCCTTCATGGCCGGAGCCAAGTCTGTGAATCCCGCTGTGGAGTTCAAGGTTTCCTTCATCGGTTCGTGGTATGATCCGCCCAAGGCCAAGGAATTTGCCTTTGCCCAGATTGAAGCGGGCGTGGACGTGCTGTACGCCGAACGCGCGGGCGTGGTGGACGCTGCCCGTGAAAAGGGCCTTGTGGCCTTTGGCAACGTGAACGACATGAACAAGGAAGAGAACGGCACCGATGTGGTGGTGACCTCTGCCCTGTGGGACATGGATGCCGCCATTGGCCACGCCATTGAGCGCGTGAAGGCCGGCACCTTTGCCGCCGAGGACTACCGCGAGTTCACCATGATGGCCAAAGGCGGCGCCTCGCTTGCCCCCTACTATGAGTTTGAAGACAAAATCTCTGCCGAAATAAAGGCCAAGGTGGCGGAAACCTCTGCCGCCATTTTGAACGGTTCCTTTGTGGTGGATATCAACGACGACGAACCCAAGTCTACGTTCTAGCTGAATACGGAACGCCCGGAACACATGGACCGCATGGCCCGCATGGCCCGGAAAGCATGGGGATGCGGCCCATGCACGAACGGGAATTCCGCTCGGCAGCGCCCCTGCCGCAACGGCCCACGCACCATTAGTTACATCGCTAAACCGTTAAACGGGCCCGCCCCCCCTGCCTGCGGCACGGGGCGGGCCTTTTCAAGGCCATGACAGCAAGCGTTCTCAAACTACACGGGATAACCAAAACCTTTGGCCCCGTTATCGCTAACCGCGATGTGTCGCTGGAGCTCAGGCAGGGCGAGATGCTTGCCCTGCTGGGAGAAAACGGCGCGGGCAAGACCACGCTCATGTCCATCCTGTTCGGGCACTATGTGGCGGATTCCGGCACGGTGGAGGTCTTCGGCTCCGCCCTGCCTCAAGGATCGCCCCGCGCAGCCCTGAGCGCGGGCGTGGGCATGGTGCACCAGCACTTCACCCTTGCGGGCAACATGACGGTGCTGGAGAACATCATCCTCGGCACCGAACGGCTCACCCGCACACGGCACGACAAGGCAACGGCCCTGCGCAGGCTCAGTGAGCTTATGGAGCGGTTCTGCCTTGCCGTTGACCCGCAGGCCATGGTGCGGAACCTTTCCGTGAGTGAACGGCAGCGGGTGGAGATTCTCAAGGTGCTCTACCGCGATGCGCGCATCCTCATACTGGACGAGCCCACCTCCGTGCTCACCCCGCAGGAGGCGGACCACCTGTTTGCCACCCTGCGGCAACTGGTGCGCCAGGGGCTTTCCGTCATCTTCATCACGCACAAGATGCGCGAGGTTATGGCCGCCTCTGACCGGTGCGTGGTGCTGCGCCACGGCGAGGTGGTGTTTGAACGGCAGACGGCAGACACCACGGCGGCGGAACTGGCCCGCGCCATGGTGGGCAGCGACATTCCCAGAGCCCGGCGCACGGAGCACAGGGAAGGCGATGAGATACTGCGGCTTGCCTGTCTGAGCCTTTCCACCGGCGGCGGGCACCTGCGCGACCTTTCCCTCTCGCTCAGGGCGCACGAGATTCTGGGCATTGCCGGTGTTTCCGGCAACGGGCAGGGGCTGCTGGCCGAAGTGCTTTCCGGCCTTGCGGTTCCCGATGCCGGAGAGATCATCATTGCCGGGGAGACGCTGGAGCGGCCCACCCCTTCCGCCATGGTGGCGCGCGGCGTGGGCCGTGTGCCCGACGACCGCACAGGCACGGGCCTTGTGGCCGACATGACCGTGGAGGAAAACCTCTCCACGGAGGTTTACCGCCTGCCCGGCTTCTCCAGACGCGGCATTCTCAATTTCAAGGCGCTGGCATCCCGCGCGCGGCAACTCGTTGCGGCGTTCGACGTGCGATGCCCCGGCACGGACACACCCGTGCGCAAGCTTTCCGGCGGCAACATGCAAAAGCTTATTCTGGCCCGGGTGCTCTCCAACGCGCCTTCCATCATCGTGGTGAACCAGCCCACGTGGGGGCTGGACGTGGGCGCCACGGCCTATGTGCACCAGCAGTTGCTGGACGCCGCCGCACGCGGGGCCGGGGTGGTGCTCATATCCGAAGATCTGGACGAGGTTTTTCAGCTTTCTGACCGTATTCAGGTCATGTATCAGGGCGGATTGTCCGCCCCGCTGCCCACCCGCGACACCACGCGCGAACAGGTGGGGCTGCTCATGTCCGGCAACGATTCTTCCGCCACGGGCGGCTGCGAGGTGGCGGCATGAGAATGGAGCCCCGCGAAAACGTTTCCGTGGCCGTGCGCGCCCTTGCCCCCTTGATTGCCGTGGCGGCGGCCATGGCCGTGTGTTCCGTGCTGCTGCTCTGGGGCGGTGCCTCTCCGCTGGAAGGCTGGGCGCTCATGCTCAAGGGCGCGCTGGGGTCGCGTTTTGCCATTACGGAAACGCTCACCCGCGCCACCCCGCTCATCTTTACCGGGCTTGCCGCCGCCGTGGCCTTTCGCGCCAAGCTGTGGAACATAGGCGGAGAAGGGCAGTTTTACATGGGGGCGGTGCTGGCCACATGGCTGGGCACAGGCGCCCTTTCCCTGCCGCCCTATCTTATGATTCCGTTCCTGTTCCTTGCCGGGGCCGCAGGCGGTGGGCTTTTGCTGCTCGCCCCCACCCTGCTCAAGACCAGATTGCAGGTGGATGAGGTAGTTACCACGCTGCTGCTCAACTTTGTGGTGCTGCTCTTTGTCAACTGGCTGGTCTTCGGCCCGTGGAAAGACCCCATGGCCATGGGCTGGCCGCAGGCCGCCCCCGTGGTGGACAGCGCCGTGCTGCCCCAGCTTTTTGCCAAGTCGCGGCTGCATCTGGGCTTTGTGTTTGCCGTTCTGTTTGCCGCCGCCACATGGTGGTTCATGCGCTCCACCGTATGGGGCTTTGAAATCCGGGCCGTGGGTGCAAGCCCCAAGGCCAGCCGGTTTGCGGGCATGCCGGTCAATGCCGTCACCGTGCGCACGGCCCTGCTCTCCGGCGGGCTTGCCGCCATGGCAGGCGTTTCCGAGCTGTGCGGGGTCAAGGGCTACCTCACCCTCGATCTTTCGCCGGGGTTCGGCTACTCCGGCATCGTGGTTGCCATGCTTGCCGCGCTGCACCCGCTGGGTGTCATTGCCTCTGCCGTATTCGTGGCGGTGGTGTATATCGGGGCAGACTCCATGAGCCGTGCCATTAACATTTCCAACTACATCGCGGACGTGACAACGGCTGTCTGCCTGCTGGCGGTGCTTTTTTCCATGTTCCTGACAAAATACCGCATCCGCTGGAGGTAGCGCCGTGGAGATTCTGAACTTCATTCTGGAAGCCGGATTCTGGGTCGCCACCGTCCGCATGGCCACGCCGCTTATCTTCGGCACGCTGGGCGAATTGCTGTGCGAACGCGCGGGTGTGCTGAATCTGGGCATAGAGGGCATTATGGCCGCCGGGAGCATGGCGGGCTGGACGTGGGTGTACTTCGGCGGCGACCTGTGGACGGGCGTATGCTTTGCCGCCTTCGTCGGTGCATTGTTCGGGCTGCTGCACGCCCTGTTCACGGTGCATCTGGGCCTGTCGCAGCATGTGACAGGGCTTGGCATAACCATGCTGGCGGCGGCGCTTTCTTCCTACGTGTTCCGCATGCTGCTGCCCAAGGCCACCACCCCGCCCAAGATTGTGCCGTTCAAGGCCTTTGCCATACCCGTGCTCTCCGACATTCCCTACGTGGGCAACGTGCTGTTCAACCAATCCGCGCTTACCTATCTGGCCTTTGCGGCCGTTATCGTGGTGGCCTTTGTGCTCTTTCGCACCCCGGTGGGGCTTGCCATACGCATGACCGGCGAGAACCCCATGGCGGTAGAGGCGCAGGGGCTTTCCGTCTTTGCCATCCGCACATGGACGGTAATGGCCGGTTCCGCGCTTATGGCAGTGGGCGGGGCGTTTCTCACCATGTCTGCCTTTGACGCCTTTTATATAGGCATGGTGAACGGGCGCGGCTGGATATGTATTGCGCTGGTGGTGTTCGCCTCGTGGAAACCGGGCAAGGCCCTGCTGGGCTGCATGCTCTTTGCCGCCTTTGACGCTGTGCAGATGCGGGTGCAGCAGCAGTCCGGCATGACTGTTCCGTATCAATTCTACTTGATGATGCCCTATATTTTCTCCATCATCGCCCTTATTGTGATGTCGCGCCGGGCAGCCTACCCAAGGGCGCTGCTCGTGCCCTTCCGCAAGGGGGAACGCTGAGGCGCACGCTGCGGCACGTTATGCCAACCACGACGAACCCCGGAAGGCCGCATCAGGATGATGATGACGACGGCGTCCGCCAGCCAAACCGGAACAGGATAACAGCACAGACAGGAGCCTCCATGCTGGACCTTATTGTACGCAATGCCCGCATAGACGGGCACAAGGAACTTGTGGACATATCCTGCCGCAACGGGCGCATTGTGGAAGTAGGCCCCGCGTTGCAGGCGCAGGCGGACGCCACGGTGGACGCAAAGGGGTATCTGGTAACCCCGCCGTTTGTGGATTCTCATTTCCACATGGACGCCACGCTCTCCATGGGAATGCCCCGCCTGAACAGTTCCGGAACCCTGCTGGAAGGCATACGCATATGGGGAGAATTGAAGCCGGACCTCACCGCGCAGGGGCTGAAGGAGCGCGCGCTGAAGCTTGTTTCGTGGGCAGTGGCCAAGGGCAACCTTGCCATCCGCACCCATGTGGACACCACCGACCCCTCGCTGATGGCTGTGGACGTGCTGCTGGAAGTGCGCGAGGAGATGCGGGACTATGTGGATATTCAGCTGGTGGCCTTTCCGCAGGACGGCGTGCTGCGCTGCAAGGACGGCATAGCGCTGCTGAAGCGCGCGCTGGACAAGGGCGTGGACGTGGTGGGCGGCATTCCGCACTTTGAGCGTACCATGGATGAAGGAAGGCGCTCCGTGGAACTGCTGTGCGAGATTGCGGCGGAACGCGGCCTGATGGTGGACATGCACTGTGACGAATCAGACGACCCCCATTCCCGCCACATAGAGTCCCTGACCTACCAGACCCAGCGGCTGGGTCTGCAAGGGCGGGTGGCCGGTTCGCACCTGACCAGCATGCATTCCATGGACAACTACTACGTTTCCAAGCTGCTGCCGCTTATGGCGGAGGCGCAAATGCACTGTGTGTGCAACCCGCTGGTGAACATGAACCTGCAAGGACGCCACGACACCTACCCCAAACGGCGCGGGCTGATGCGTGTGCCGGAACTGCTTGCCATGGGCATAAATGTTTCGCTGGGCCACGATGACGTGATGGACCCGTGGTATCCCATGGGGACGCACGACATGCTGGAAGTGGCCCACATGGGCGCACACGCCCTGCACATGACCGGAGTGGAACAGCAGAACACCCTGTTTGACGCCGTGACCACCCACGGGGCGCGCACCCTGAACCTTAAGGATTACGGCCTTGCCCCCGGCTGCAACGCGGACATGGTCATCGTGCAGGCCGCATCCAAGATGGAAGCCCTGCGCCTGCACCCCGCCCGCCTCTTCGTCATCCGCCGGGGCGCTGTTATCAGCACCACCCCGGAAGTGCAGGCCACCGTTACCATGAACGGCAGCACGCAGAGGGTGGATTTCCGGTAGGTTTTGGGGCGGGAAGCGACAGGCTTAGTTTGTAAAAAACGCGGCCGGGCATCATGTCCGGCCGCGTTTGTGTTATATGCGTCCTTCTTCCACCCCGTGGCAGGCAACCACGGTGCCGCTCTCCAGGGTGCGCGCCTTGGGCACCTCGTGCCTGCAGCGTGAGGCGGCGTGGGGGCATCGCCCATGGAACACGCAGCCGGAGGGCAGGCGTATGGGGGTGGGCACATCGCCGGAAAGCTTGATGTGCTGAAACCCCTTGCCAATGCGCGGAATGGCAGAAAGCAGCGCCTTGGTATAAGGGTGCTGCGGGCGGCTGAACATCTCCTTGGCAGAGGCAAGCTCGCACAGGCTGCCCAGATAGAGCACGGCCACGCGGTCGGAGATGTGCTCCACCACCGAAAGGTCGTGGCTGATGAACAGATAGGTGAGCTTGCGCTGCTCCTGCAAATCCATCATCAGGTTCAGCACCTGCGCCTGAATGGACACGTCCAGTGCCGAGATGGGCTCGTCCGCCACGATAAATTCCGGGTCCAGCACCAGTGCACGGGCAATGGAGATACGCTGCCGCTGCCCGCCGGAAAATTCGTGGGGATAGCGTTCTGCCCACTCCGGGTTTATGCCCACCTGCTGCATCACCTCGGCAATCTTGGCGCGTACCGCGTCATCGGAAAGCTCAGGCTTGTGAAAGCGCACAGGCTCTTCCAGAATCTGCCGCACACGCATGCGGGGATTCAGCGAGGCGTAGGGGTCCTGGAAGACCATCTGCGCCTTGGTGCGGAACGGACGCCGCGCATTACCCTGCAGGTTGTCCACCCGCTGATCGGCGTAATGGATTTCGCCGGATGTGGGCGGATACAGGCCAATGACCACACGCGCCAGCGTGGATTTGCCGCAGCCGGACTCACCCACCACGGAAAGGGTCTCTCCCTGCCGGATGTCCAGACTCACGTTGTTCACGGCATGCACCACGGTGCGGTTACGCGTGAACTTGCCGCCGGAAAAGGATATCTGGTCCAGCATGCCGCCGGATATATCAAAATATTTGACGATGTTTCTTATGGATACAAGTGGCGTATCAGCCATGGCTACTCCAGTACGTGGCAGGCGGCGAACACGCCCGATTGCTTGCGTTCCAGAACAGGCACCCTTTGGTAGCACACGTCCTGTACCCTGTCGCAACGGTTGTTGAAGGCACAGCCCTTGGGAATTTCCGTAAGGCTGGGCATGCTGCCGGGAATCTGGTTCAGTCGCTTGCCCGTGGCACCGGACGGCAGCGCGGCGATAAGCCCCCGCGTGTACGGATGCTGGGGGTTGCCGCACACCTGCGCAGTCTCTCCCAGTTCCACAATGCTGCCGGCGTACATGACCGCCACCTTCTGCGTTACCTGCGAGACCACGCCCAGATCGTGGGTGATGAGGATAAGCCCCATGTTCTCTGTCTTGCACAGCTCCAGCAGCAGGTCCATAATCTCTGCCTGAATGGTCACATCCAGCGCGGTGGTGGGCTCGTCCGCAATAATCAGCCCGGGGCTGGTGAGCAGCGCAATGGCAATGACGATGCGCTGGCGCATACCGCCCGAAAACTCGTGCGGGTACTGCTTAAGCCGCTTTTCAGGCGAGTTTATGTACACCTTGCGCAGCTTGTCCATGGCAAGGGCTTCTGCCTCTGCCCGGCTCACGTCCTTGTGCGCGAGCACGGTTTCCACCATCTGGGAGCCTATGGTGAGCACCGGGTTCAGGGTCATCATGGGGTCCTGAAAGATCATGCTTATGCGGTTGCCCCGCACCTGCCGCATCTCTTCTTCGGAAAGGGACGCAAGATCGCGCCCGTCAAACCACACAGACCCCCCCGCCAGAAAACCGGGCTTGGAGATAAGATTTATTATGGAAAACCCCGTCACGGACTTGCCCGCGCCAGATTCGCCCACCAGCCCCATGCGTTCCCCCCTGTCCAGCACAAAGGAAACGTTGTTCACGGCGGTGAGCGCGCTGTCGCGCAGGGCAAACTTGACGGTCAGGTTCCGTACGTCAAGCAGATGTTCCATGTTCCCCTAGTCCTTGTAGAGTTTGGGATTCAGGAAATCCCGCAGCCAGTCGCCCAGCAGGTTTATGGAAAGCACAAGCAGCACAAGCACCACGCCGGGGAACAGCGTAATCCACCAGCTGCCGCTCAGCACGTAGGTAAAGCCGGATTTGATGAGCGAGCCCAGCGAAGGCTGGTTGGCAGGCATGCCCAGCCCCAGAAAGGAAAGGGCTGCCTCACTCATTACGGCGTTTGCCACCTGCACGGTGGAGATAACCAGCACGGGTGTGAGCGTATTGGGCAGAATATGACGCCACATGATGCGCCGGGGCTTAAGCCCGATAACGCGCGCGGCTTCCACATATTCCTTTTTCTTCTCCGCCAGCACAGAGGCACGCACCGTGCGCGCGTACTGGGGCCATTCTGAAATGCCTATGACCAGAATAAGGAACGGCAGGGCGATATTGGCATAGCCCCCCACCCCCACGGCGGTTTGCAGCACCGCACCGAAGAATATGGCCACCATGTAGGAAGAAAAAGAAAGCTGCACGTCGGCAATGCGCATGAGAATGGCATCCACCCGGCCGCCCCTGTAGCCGGAAACCAGCCCCACAATAATGCCCAGCGCAGCCTGCAATATCACCGCACCTATGCCGATGAGCAGCGAAACACGCGCGCCATACAGAATGGTGGACCAGATGTCGCGCCCCTGCGCATCGGTGCCGAGCAAGAACCGGGTTTCACCGGAAACCCAGCTGGGCGCAATTTCCGCGTCCATAATGTCTATGGATGCCCCGTCATAGGGGTTCTGGGGTGCCAGCAGCGGCGCAAAAACCGCCATAAACACCAGTACGGCCAGTATAAGAAAGCTGCCCAGCGCCACGGGGTCGCGCAGGAAGCTGTAGAGGAAATATGAATCCCGGAACTTCTTCCACATGCCCTATTTCCTCCCCGATATGCGGACCATGGGGTTCACCAGCCCGTAGATGATATCCACCACCGTGTTCACGGTGACAAAGAGCGCGCCCACAAAAATGAGGTAGGCCACCAGCAGCGAGGTGTCAGACCGCTCCACCGCCTCAATGAACATAAAGCCCATGCCCTGCCACTGGAACACGGTTTCGGTGAGGATGGTGTAGGCGATCATGATGCCTATCTGCACGCCGCCCACGGTGATGACAGGAAGAAGCGTGTTCTTGAATCCGTGCACCATGAGCACCCGCCACGGCTTAAGCCCCTTGGCGCGGGCGAACTTGACGTATTCCGTCTGCAGCGTCTCCTTCATTTCCGCACGGATAAGCCGGATGAACAGCGGCAGCATGATGGAGGAAAGCGCAATGGAGGGCAGGATAAGATGCTTGAGGCCGTCCAGCGTAAGAAAGCCCGTGTCCCAGAAGCCCCATAGCTGCACGGTCTGGCCGCGCCCGTAAGAGGGCAGCCAGCGCAATTCCACCGCAAAAAGGTAGATGAGCAGAATGGCCGTGAGGAACACTGGGATGGAAACCCCAACGATGCTGAAACCCATGATACATCGCGAGAGCACAGCCTTGGGCTTGACCGCCGCATATATTCCCGCCGGAATGGATACCGCAAGGATGATGAGCGCGCTGGCGAACACAAGTTCCAGCGTGGCCGGAGCCTTTTTGATGATGACTTCCGCCGCGGGCTTGCGGTGGAAGAACGAGATGCCGAGATCGCCCTTCAGCGCGTTCTTCACAAACCGCGTCCACTGCACGACCATGGGGTCGTTCAAGCCGAGCTGATCTCTCAGGGCCTGCCGCTCCTCGTAGGAAACGGACATGCCTACCATTTCGCGCACAGGATCCCCGAAGGAATACTTGATGGCGAAGCCGATGATGGAGATGACAAACATGACGAGGATGGCCTGCGTCAGGCGTCGTAGTATGAACGCGAACATAAGACTTCTGTTTCGTTATATGTTTCTGCCCGTCCGGCGGCAGGGGTCTTTTCAGGGCCGCTTCCTGCCGGACAAGGGAGAACCGGCCCGTGGCCGGTTCGGAATGGTGGAATGGCCTGTGCCGATCGGCCTGCCAGTCGGCCTCACGGTGGGCCTGCATCTTTTCCCGGCTGCCCGTTTGCGACGGCGGACGCCCGCCGCCCGCTATGGGCCGCCCGGAAACACCCCGGAAAAAGCGGAAGCCGGGGCGGCAAGGGCCGCCCCGGCATTACTACACAATCACTACTTCATGACCAGGTCGCCGAAGTAGGGGAAGTCCATCACGTTCACTATGTCACGGGCGTTGACCAGATTCAGGGACGTTGCCCAGGAAAGGTCCTGCCAGTGCAGGGGAACGTAAGCAGCGTCATCGTGGAGGATACGCTCAACCTGCTGGAGGGCGGCGGTGCGCTTGGCAACGTCGGTCTCAGCATTGGAATCGGTGATCAGCTTGTCCACTTCCGGGTTGCAGTAGTTGCCGGAGTTGTACTGACCCATGCCGGTTTCCTTGTTGGGGCACATGGCCAGATATTCGGTGAAGTTGGCGGAGTCTTCGGTATCAGAGTGCCAGCCCACCATCTGGATGTCAGCCACCTGCGCGTCAAACTCATCCCAGTACTGGGCCTTGGGCATGGTCTTCAGGTGCACCTTGATGTTGATGCGCTCCATCATGGACGCAAAGGCCTGCGCAATGGCTTCGTCCTTCACGTAACGGTTGTTGGGAGCGATCATGGTTACTTCAAAGCCCTTTTCGTAACCGGCTTCCTTCATCAGCTGCTTGGCCTTTTCAAGGTCGTAGCGGGGGGTCAGCTCGGGCACGTAGCCAAGGTAGCCCTTGGGGCTCTGCTGTTCGGCGGTGGTAGCGCGGCCCTTCAGTATCTTCTGCACAATGCCGTCGTTGTTGGTGGCATAGATAATGGCTTCACGCACGCGCTTGTCCGCAAACTCGGGACGACGCTTCTGGTTAAGCTGCAGGGTAATGATACGGGTACCGGAAAGGGTGATCAGGTCCACGTCCTTGGCTTCTTCAAGACGGTCGTAGTCCTGCGGGGGCACGGGCTGAATCCAGTCCACGCCGCCGGAAAGCAGGGAGGCAACGCGGGTTGCTTCGTTGGCAATGGGCTTGAACTCAATCACTTCCACGTTACCGCGGGGGCCCCAGTAATCCTTGAACGCGGTAAAGACAACACGAACGCCGTGTTCACGCGAGGTGACCACAAAGGGGCCGGTGCCGGAAACATTTTCGTTGGCAAAGGAGGTGCCGGCCTTGACCACGGCAGCCTTGTCGCGGCCCTGATCATCGGTGCCGGTGTAGAACACGCTGTCCATGGGGAAGATGTAGGTCGCCATGTTCAGCAGCAGGGGATAGGGAACCTTGGTCTTCAGGTCCACGGTAAAGTCGTCCACAACGACTACCGGCTCGAAGATTTCGAACAGACCCTTGAAGTCCGGAGAATCCTTCAGACGGGCCATGGTCCATGCAACGTCCTTGGCGGTGAAGTCGTTGCCGCTGTGGAACTTCACGCCCTTGCGCAGGTGGAAGCGCACGGTCAGGGGGTCAATACGTTCCCACTTCTCTGCAAGGCGGCCTTCGAACTGCATGTCCTTGGTCCAGCGGATGAGGGGATCGTACACCATGTGGGAATACTGCAACATGCCGCCGGAAAGCTGCACATGCGGGTCCAGCGATTCCGGGTCGGCGTCCATGGCAAGGCGCAGGGTCTTGGCCATTGCGGGAGCGGCAAACAGGGCCAGCACAAAAGCCAGCACCAACGCGTAAGCGAAGCGTTTCATCCAGTACCTCCAGTACTCAGTCAAACAGGTTTTAACCTACCTCAACACAGGACCTGCGGAAAGCCGCCCGCGCGCCCGGCGGAAAACCGCTAAAGGCATTCCGCACAAACCCTCGGTCACACCCGGACACTGCTGCCCCGGCCCATTTCAAACAACAGGAAAACACCCTATGCAACCCATGAAACGGGTTTTCGTCAAGTCCTTTTTCTCTACAAAATGTCAATATTGCCGAATTGATACGTACATTTTTGCACATTCCAAAACGAGAACGTCACTCTCACGTAACTGTTTTGTTTGCGTCCACGCGGGGTTGCGTCTGCATGAACGCGCACCCGTCCCGCGCTTTCAGGGCTGTAATCTGCCGTTTCCTCATGGGCAAAAAAAGTTGGGCGGGCGGGCCGATTGCGTAACTGCACCCCTCTATTTTGCAAAATCGGGCAGCGGAATTTGCGTTGCGTCACTTCCCCGTTGCCGGAAAACCCATCCGGGCCGCATCCGCCCTCATCCGCCCTCATCTGGGGGGGGCTACCGGGGGCAATCAGGGACATCCGGGAGCCCACATGTGCCATACCCGTACGCTGCGGGCAGCCTGTGCAGCGTTATCCGAATGCTCCCGCAAGCCTTGCAAGAGCCTCCTCCAACTGTGGACGGGCGCAGGCAAAGTTCAGCCGCATGAACCGCTCTCCGCCGGGACCGAAGGTATGCCCGTGGTTCAGGGCAAGCCGCGCCTGCTGCTCTATGCGGCGCACCACCTCGTCCATGGCTACCGCTCCGGTCACGGTGCCGCCCTTTTCCTGCACAGTACCGTGTTCCGCAGCCCATGCGGTGCAAAACCCGGAAAAATCCAGCCACGCCAGATAGGTTCCCTGCAAGGGCGTACCTTCCACTCCGGACAGGGTGCCAACCACCTCCGCCACCCGGTCTCGGTTTGACGCAAGATAGGGCAGAAGCGCCTCAAGCCACGGCTCGCCGTGGGTGTATGCCGCCGTGGCGGCAGCCATGCCGAAGGCATTGGGCAGATACATGCCCGCCCGGTACATCTGCCGCTCAAACTGCCGCCGCAGGTGCGGGTCGGAGATGATGACATTCCCGGTCAGCGTGCCCGCCAGATTGAAGGTCTTGGTGGCAGATGTGCAGGTGATGGTGCGGGCTGCCACCTCCGGTGCGATGGAGGCGAGCACGGTATGCGGGTGCGGCGCATCCGGGTACACGAGGTCGTGATGGATTTCATCCGCCACAATGAGCACGTCACGCGCAAGGCATAACTCCGCCAGCCGTTCCAGTTCGGCACGCGACCACACCCTGCCGCCGGGGTTATGCGGGCTGCACAGAATGAACATGCGCACGCTGTCATCCAGCTGCTCCTCCAGCGCATCAAAATCCATGGCGTACAGCCCGTCGGCACCACGCACCAGCCGGTTGGCGGCAACCCGGCAGCCGTTGTTGCGCACCGCCCCGAAGAACGGATAGTACACAGGGGGCTGCACCACCACCGTGTCACCGGGGCGGCAGAACGCCTGCACGATGATATTCAGCGCCACCACTATGCCGTGGGTGGCGGATATCCATTCCGGCTGCACATGCCATCCGTGCCTGCGCCGCATCCATTCCGTTATGGCGGCGTGATAGTCGCCGTAGTCAGCGGGGTATCCCAGCACCCCGTCCAGCATGGTGCGCAATGCCGCGCGCACCGCGGGCGGCGGGGCGAACTCCATGTCCGCCACCCACAGCGCAATACCGTTTTCCAGTGAAACGCCAAAATGCTCACGCATGCCGTCCCATTTCTCGCAATGGGTATTGCGGCGGTCCAGCACGGTATCAAAATCAAATACGGCCTGTTGCGGCATGTGTGCCTCTCCTGTCACGCTTTTGCGAGAAACCAGTCGTTAAGCAGCGTGGGCTTGCCGTAGACAAGCGGTGCGCCGCGCATACCTGTTACCGTTCCACCTGCCGCCGCCACAAGAACATGCCCTGCGGCGGTATCCCATTCCCATGTGGGGTGCAGGCAGGGAAAAAGCTGGGCCGCCCCTTCTGCCAGCAGGCAAAACTTGTACGCACTGCCCGCCCGCAGCCGCGTGTGCGGCGTGCCGTGCAGATAGGCGTCCAGCCGCGGAGTTTTATCCACATTGCTCTGCAACACCACCGGCCCGGTTGCGGGCACGCTGCGGTTTGTATGTATACGCTGCGGTTCCGCCCGGCCACCCTCATACCGGAACGCCCCGCCGCCGTCTGCCACGCCGCAGTAAGTACACCCCTGCAAAGGAACATGGACAATGCCCGCCACAGGCACATGGTTATCCATATAGGCCACGTTTACGGTAAACTGCCCGTTCTGCCGCAGAAAGCCCTTGGTGCCGTCCAGCGGGTCTACCAGAAGATACCTGCTCCACGCGGCACGCTCTTGGGCCGGGGGCAGCCCGCCTTCTTCCGAAATGACGGGAATGCCCGGCAGCAGACGCGCCAGCCCTTCCGCCAGCAACGCGTGGGCGGCTTCGTCCGCCGGGGTGACAGGGGTTTCATCTTCCTTCATCTGTACAGGCATCGGGGTACCATACCATTGCAGAATGGTGTCTCCGGCCGAAACCGCAAGCGCAAGCAGTTGCGGAAACACCTCCGCAAGCATGGACGGCAGTGTTGCCTGCATGGAATCCGGCAGGCGGAAGACAGACGCGGCGCGGTTCTTTTCCTGAGCCGGAAGACGGGAGCGGGTTCGGCCACGGGCCATGCGGGGTATCCCCTTTGCGGTCAGCAGGGTTATGGTGTATTCTCAGGCATACTGTGGCGGACTCCGTTGCTGCTGCGCAGCGGGAATTGCAGAACCGCAGACGCTCATCGTAAGCCGAAACGACAAACGACATGGCCTTGCATACCTGTACGCCTATCGCGGGAGTCTGTTAAGCCCCTGCATACACCCGCGCACAAATCCGGCAGGGCAGGGGCCAAACCACCGGGGGTTCTTCAGTGCACAACCACATTCGCATATCCGTTGCAACAGGACGCCGATTAGGGTTGCTGCTGTGCCTTGCCGTTCTGCTGGCAGGCTGCGGCAGTGCGCACACGGGCGGCTATGCCCCCCGCAGGGCCGACCCGCCGCCTACCAGACAGGAGGCCGCCGTGGTGAACACCGCCCGCACCGTCATAGGCACACCATACAGATACGGCGGATGCGACCCCGCGCAGGGGTTTGACTGCTCCGGGCTCATCTGGTGGGCCTACAGCACGCACGGGCACGATATTCCCCGTACTACACGTGAACAGGCCGCCATGGGCACAAGCGTGAACTGCAATGCCCCAAGACTGGGCGATGTGGTCGTTTTCCGCATTGCGGACAAAGGGCTCGGACTGCACGCGGGCATCTATTCCGGCAATGGGCACTTTGTGCACAGCCCCAAATCCGGCTCGGTGGTCCGGGAAGAGTCGCTGGACAAGCAGTACTGGCAGTCGCGCCTGTATACCTGCCGCCGGATACTCCGCTAACGCCGTGAACGGGCCGTGAGAAACGGCAGCCAGCTATGCTGCGCCTGCGCCTGTTCCCGCCAGATGCCTGTTCAGCAAATCCAGCACCTGCCGCTTCTTGGCGGGCTTGGCCAGATAGTCTGTGCAGCCTGCCGCAAGGCTTTTTTCCTTATCTTCCGCATAGGCGTTGGCGGTAAGGGCGATAACGGGCACCGGAGCACGCCCCCGCTCCTTCTCATACGCCCGGATGGCCTGCGTTGCCGCATAGCCGTCCATGCCCGGCATCTGAATATCCATGATCACAGCATCATAGCTGCGGCTGCGGAACATACGCACGGCCTGCCTGCCGTCTTCCGCATAGTCCGGGATGAAGGGGGAGTCTTTGAGGAAAAAGCCCATGAGCATACGGTTGGCCTGAGAATCTTCAGCCACAAGCACCCTGCGCCGCGTTGCGTCTTCCGGTTCCGCTGCTGCGCAGACGGCGTCCTCATCTTCCGCAGAGGATTTTGCGAAAAGCGCCTCCACCGTGGCGGCAAGCCGACCCGGTGTGACGGGCTTGATAAGCACCGGCAGCGTGGCAGGGAATGCGTTTCCACCCGGCGCATCGCCGCCGGGGTCTGCCAGATGCAGGGCGGGCGGCAGGTGCTCTCCCGCCATTCTGGCAAGGTGCCGCAGGGCGGAGAGTGCATCCAGTTCCGGCATGTTGGTTCCCATGACCAACACGTCAAAGCGCTCCGGCACGGGGTGCATTTGCTGCGGAGGGGAAGCGTACCTGTCCGGCATGGCGGCCTCGTCCCTGACTCCGGGGCGTTCCGCATCATGCTGAACTCTGGCATACCGCACATGGTCTTCCAGCAGGCGGTAGGCCTGCTCCATGGACGAGGCACAAGCACTGCTGCCGCCCATATCTGAAACGGTCTGGGCCAGATAACGCAGAGTCACGGCGTTGCCGTCCACCAGCAGGAAATGCAGACCCGCCAGCGGCAGGGTACATGCTTCTTCGGGTGATTCGGGTGATTCGGGTGATTCGGGCTGTTCACCCGATTCCGTCAACCCCTCCGGTGCCGCCAGTTCACGATGCTCCGCCAGCTCACGCGACCCATCCAGCGTATCAAGAAAAGCACGGTGTCCACCCGGCAGGGGCAGCACCACGGTAAAGGTAAAGGTGGCCCCCTGCCCCGGCTTGCTGTCCACCCCTATGCTGCCGCCAAGGTGCTCCACCAACCGCCTGGTAATGGCAAGGCCCAGCCCCGTGCCGCCGTACTGGCGCGACGTAGACACATCAGCCTGCGTAAAGATGTCAAAAATAACATCCTGTTTGGTTTCCGGGATACCCACACCCGTGTCTTTGACAGAAATTTCCAACACAACCTCGCGCTCTGTTCTGGAACGGACAAGCACCTGCGTTACCACATGCCCCAGCGCGGTGAACTTAAGCGCATTGCTGAGCAGGTTCACCAGAATCTGTTGCAGCCGGGTCGGGTCGCCCACCACTCTCCGGGGAACATCCGGCGCAATATAGAGAATCACCTCCAGCCCCTTGCGGGAAGCCTGCGTGCCCACCATACCGTGCACGCGCTCCAGCAGGGCTTCGGGGCTGAACTCGATATGCTCCAGTTCCAGATGCCCCGCCTCAATCTTGGAAAAGTCCAGAATATCGTTGATAAGGTCCATGAGCAGCAAGCCGGAATTGCGCAGCATCTCCAGATAGCCGGACTGCTCTTCAGTAAGCTGCGTCGCCTCCAGCATGTCCACAAACCCCAGCACGGAGTGCATGGGCGTGCGTATCTCATGGCTCATGGAAGCCAGAAACCCGCTTTTGGCCCGGCTGGCATCTTCCGCCGCCTTGCGCGCCTTGTGCAGGGTTTCTTCCACCGCCAGCCGCGTGGATATATCGCGCACCACGCTCAGCACGGCCTCCTGCCCCATATAGAGCATCTTGCGGTTGTGTATCTCGGCCGGAAAGGGGGCACCCTGCACGGGGAGTATGCGTATCTCGAACCGCCGGCTTGCCAGCCGGGTGCCCGCAGGGGCCTTGCGCATGGCATCCAGCACCTGCAAGACTTTGCGGCGGTACTCCGGCCCTGTCAGGTCCAGAATACCCATTTTCATCAGCCGTTCCCTGTCGCAGCCCACCTGCGCCAGCGCCTGCGAGTTGCATTCCAGCAGGCGCCCGTCCATATCAAAGATATAGATGGCGTCCACCACCTCCTCAAACAGGGTACGGTAGCGCGTTAGCTCCTCCGCCTTGCGCAGGTTGTCCAGCATGGCATCCATGGCATGCAGAACATCGTTCACCTCCCGCAGGGAAGAGGCCCCCTGCAGCAGGGGCGGGTTTTCGCCCAGCGTTATCTTCCGGGCAGATTCGGCAAGCTCCCTGAGAGGTCTGGTTATTCTGCGCCCCAGAAAATAGGCCAGCAAAACGCAGAGCAGCGCCGTGGTGAGCAGCAACGCCGCGCTCACATACAGGCTGGTGCGCCGCGCGTCTTCCAGGGGGCTGAGGGGGGCAAGGTACAGCATGTCGGGAAAGCCTGTTTCAGTCAGCAGTCCCGCCTGCCCGGCAACGGAGGAAAGTGCGGGACCGCTGCTGTCCGGCATGGCGGTGCGCAGTTCCAGGGAAACCGGGTTGCCTGTGCTGAGCTCCCGGAACACGCCGTAATGGTTCACAAGCACCGTGCCGGAGCGATCCGGCTGGTAGGGGCTTTCCGCAGCCTTGCCCAGATAGCAGATGGCCACGGCCGTACCCAGAATACCTGTGCGGCTGCGGATGTAGCGCGTAAGGGCCACATAGAACCTGCCATCGGGAGCGAGAGAAAGCTTGCCCACGTGCGGGGCGGGAAGGGCGAACAGCTCAAACGCCTCCACAGGCACGGGTTCCGGGCTGGCACTATACAGGCGTTCCTTTTCGGCGGAGCGGATGTAAAAGCCGAGGTGCGGCGCGTGGGCAGAAAAATGAGCCATGCGCTCCTGCAACTGGTATTCTACCTCCAGCTGCAAGGTTACGCGGATGGCGTTGTCTTCTGTCATCGCCATGAGCTGGCTTTGCGCCTCGCCGATCATGCGCCGGTAATGCAGGCCCATTTCGCGGGCTTCCGCCTCCACCCTGTCGCGGAACTGCCTCTGCAGTGATGCGGAGTAGGAGAAGTGCTGCACAGCAAGAACGCCAATGGTGCACAGCAGCACCACGCCCAGTGTGGACGCCACCAGCACGGAGGTTACGGACCGGTCCGTAATACGAAATGTATTTCTGAGCGGCATCGTGATGATCGTCTTACTGTCTACTCATTGTACACATGGTCAGCGGCCAGCAGAATATCCTGCGGAATTTCTATGCCCAGTTCGCGCACCCGGGCCATATTGAACACCAGCGCGTAGCGTTGCGCTTCCTGCATGGGCATTTCGCCCGCCGATTCCCCGCTCAGAATACGCGCAGCCATGCTGCCCGCCTGCCAGCCCATATATTCAAAATCCACCCCCACGCCACCCATCAGCCCGTGCTCCACAAAGGAGTAGTTCACGGCAAGGTCGGGCTTGCGGCACACCTGCGTTGTCCAGCGCAAAATCTCCGGGGCGGTGTACACCCTGCCTGCGGCGTCCTTAAGCTGCAACGCCAGCGGATACAGCAGATCCACGCGGGGATTGGCACATGCGCCGCGAATATGCCGCTGATAGTCTTCCCAGCTGTCCGTGACAGAAAGAGTCCAGAGAAAATCGTTGGGTTCCGCCTGCAACTCTTCCCGCACCTGCTCCACCGAGGCTGCTCCTGTAATGGTGGAGTCAGCGATAACGTATACCGTGGTCAGTTGCCCCAGAATCTTGCGGTGCACCTTCAGGGCGGTAAGGGTATGCAGCTTTTCCAGCACGCCGGTGATATTGTGCCCGGGGCGGTTGCGGCTCTCCAGCCACGGCACCTGCTGCGAATAGGACTCCGGACGCCCGTTCAGGCCGGAAAAAACGACCGGAAGCGGCGTATTGGCCACCTGCAGCCCCACGGTGCGGAAGGCATCGTCATCCAGCGTGATGAGTACATCGGGGGAGAAGCGCGCAATATCTTCAAGCGCCAGACGCGCCTGCGTGCGCATACGTTCCGGGGTGGTGTTCACCCTGCGCGTGTCCATGGCAAAGGCCTGCACAGCAAGGTTTCTGCCCGGCTCAAATCCCGCCTCGCGCAACGCACGCAACGCACCGTCGTGCTGCGGCCCGCCGCATACGTGCCCCAGCTCGTAGCTGTGCAGGATAAAAACCTTTTTCTCGCCCGCCGCCACGCGGGACGCAAAGGCAAAAAAGCATGCCAGCACTGTACACAGCGCCAGCAGGCCGACAGAACTTGCGCAACCGGACTTCATGCCCACACCCCTGAAACAGCAGTGCCGGATATACTGAAATAAACACTCACTACGCCTACGGCTTTTCCCTACCATAATACGGTATTCATCACCAAATGAAAAAGCCCACCTTTCCTGCAAGGCGGGCGAAAAATACTGCGTCTAATGCTCTTACGGCGTGTGGCATGGCGGGCGTAACGACAGGCTGGGCTTGCCCGGATATGCCGGAGAATTGCTCTATGCGTCCATGGTGGCACGCGCCCAAAGCATCACCAAAAGCATACAGGAGCGGCACCTGTCATAACAGACTGGCCTGACCGGCATGACTGACATGACCGGCATGACAGGCATGATGGGCAAGCCTGATACGCCTATGCGCCTGATGCGGATGGTACGTATGGTCCGATTAATACACCTAATACACCTGATACGCCTGATGTGACCGCAGCGTCAGGCGCAACAGCACAACAGCCTCTACAGGCTTGACAGGCACGACCGGCATGCAGCGCGCCCACAAACGCCCTTTCTCCCGTTCTGCCCATTTGGGCAGTTACACCGGCAGGACGGACAATGCAGGCGCAACAGTCCCTACGCTCTGAGTCCCGCCTGTGCCACAGGCATTCCCATATGGCGCGGCGCATTGTCCCGTTCCTGACGGCAGTGCACGCACAGCGTCGTGGTGGGATTGGCCTTCAGCCGCTGCAAGGGGATATCCTCGCCGCACTCGCGGCAGGTTCCGAAATCGGCCACATCCAGGCGGCGCAGGGCTTCTTCTGTTTCCCGTATCTGGACGTTGACGCGCGCCTGCAGGGCCACGCTGAGCCGCATTTCGCTCAGCCGCGAGGCGAATTCGTTTTCGTCGGCGCAGCACAGATCACCTGTTGAATCCATATGAGCCTGCACCCGCAGCGCGGCGAGTGTGTCTTCCAGATGACGTTCAATTTCCCGGCGTTGGCTCTCAGTCATGACAGACTCCTTGCATGGGTGGGAACGGTTGCTGAAACGGACTACGGTTTCCGGTGTTCCCGGCATATGCCACGCCGCGCACCCTGCGGCATGGCATACGGGTGACGCATCTCGGACGGTTGCGTTACATTTGCACCCCCCGCCCCTTTGCCGCGTAACTGTAACAGGTTGTTCACGCGGCAACCACATTCCGCCCATACAGAAAGGGAACGGCGCACGGATTTTCCGGCCGCCGCACCACCCTGTCACTGCGAGGAACGTGTATGCTGCATCAGGCTTTCCGGCGGAACACCACGGAGAACGCCCCCGCTTCGTCCGAAGAACTGCACCCCATGCAGACCCCCATGCCCCCGGAATTTTCCACGGAATATTCCACGGACTGTCCCGCTGCCTTCTCCACGGGCATCCAGCAGAGCGACATGGCGCACAGCATGGCACACATGCAAACGGGAGGACTCTCGCTGGATTTCATCCCACCCGGCATGCGGCGCGTACTTGCGCCCATCAAAACGCCGCTGATGCACCTTTCGCGCCTGCACAGGCTTTTCACCCTGTACAATGGCATGACGCAGCGTTCCAACCCGCTGGACTTCGCCCGCGAGGCGCTGGACATTCTGGATGTCCGCGTAAAGCTTAAAGGGCAGGGCTTTGAAAATATTCCCCGTTCCGGCCCGCTGGTCGTGGTTTCCAACCATCCCTTCGGCGCACTGGAAGGGCTGGTGCTCATGGCAACCCTGCTGCCCGTGCGGCCGGACATGCGCTTTCTTGCCAACTTTCTGCTCGGCATCATTCCTGAACTGAAAAACGTGGTTATCGACGTAGACCCCTTCGACTCACGCGAAGCCCGCAACAAGAACATACGCGGCCTGCGCACGGCCATTGCCCATGTAGAAGAAGGGGGCAGCCTTGCGGTGTTTCCCTCCGGCGAGGTCTCGCACCTGCAGCCCGCCCATCGCGGCATCATGGACCCGCAATGGAACCGCAACGTGGCCCGCATCATCCGCAAAACCGGGGCGGATGTGCTGCCCCTCTATTTCCACGGGCGTAACAGCCTTATGTTCAACCTCATGGGGCTTATGCATCCTCTGGCCCGCACGGCGCTCTTGCCGCGCGAACTGCTGAAGAAACGCGGGCAGTCCGTAAAGCTGAGCGTGGGCAGAATTATTCCCGCCGCCATGCTGAGCGGGGCCAACGGACTTGCCAGCGAAGAGGACGTGATCAACTACCTGCGGGTGCGCAGCTACAGCCTGCGGCAGGAAGAAAAACGCAGCCTGTTCCCTGTGTCGCTGCTGCCCAAGGCACTGCTGCCCAAGCCCGCACAACCCATGCCCATTGCCATGCCCCGCCCTGCGGCCAGCCTGCTGATAGAACTGGACGAACTGCCCGCAGAGCAGGTGCTGCTGCGCGAAAACGGCTACACCGCGTTTGAGGCCCGGGCCTTTCAGATGCCCAACATGCTCCACGAACTGGGCAGACTGCGCGAGGCCACCTTCCGTCCGGTGGGAGAAGGTACGGGCCGCGACCTTGATCTAGACCCCTACGACTACGAATATGACCACCTTATCCTGTGGAACGACGCAGACAGGCAGATTGCCGGCGCCTACAGGCTGGGACAGGTGGACAAAATAACCGCCACGGCCGGTTCCAAGGGGCTGTACTGCTCCACTCTGTTCAAACTGAAGAAGGACTTTTTCAGCGCATTCGGCCAGTCCGTGGAACTGGGACGCGCCATTGTGCACCCCGACTACCAGCGCGACTACAATCCTCTTATGCTGCTCTGGAAGGGCATAGGGCGCTACATTCTGCGGCGTCCCGGCCTGCGGTATCTGTTCGGCCCGTGCAGCCTGCCGCTGGTGTTCAACCCGTACACGCTGGCAACCACGGTGCGCTACTTACAGGCACACCACACGGACCCGGAGCTTGCCGCCATGGTCACGGGGCGCAAGCAGCCAAAGCTGAAAACCCCCAAGGGCGTAACGGAAGACATAGATATCGCCCGGCTCAGCTTCGGCGGGCTGAACGGGCTCATCAAGGACATGGAAGACGGGCGCAGCCTGCCCATCCTCTTCAAGCACTACCTCAAGCTGGGCGGCAGAATTGGCGCGTTTCACGTGGACTCGGCCTTCGGCACGCTGGACGCCTTTCTGCTCATAGACCTCATGGACGCGCCGGAAAAAATGCTGGTGCGCTATCTCGGCAAGGAAGGCGCGGCGGCCTTTAACCGCCCGCAAACAGCCACCCCGGACGCTGAACAGGCCCCTCTTCGCTGACCATTTCCTCCCGGACCGGGCTTCACCCACCCGGCACAGGCTCCGCCCGGCGCACACCCGCATCCCGCCGGGCGGAGCCGCCCCTTTTCGTCCGCCCCCTTCCATGCTCCTTCCGGGGTTCCTTCTGGGGCTGACGAATCTTTCCCCTTACGCCCGGACTCCGGCGCGAGGTGAGCCGTTGCTCTCCCTGCCGACTCATGTATGATGCGTGCAATCAGGAGCCACACGCATGAAATTTACCAGCATGAATCTGCTGGAGGAACTGGCCCGACCGGAATTCGCCGAGCTGCTCTCCGCGTTCCGGGAGCGCACATTCGCGCGCAACACCATCATCTTTCAGCCGGAATATGATGATGAAAGCCAGCCCGCCGCACCCGGGCACACGCATGCCCCCCACGACGCCCGCCCCTCTCTGCCCCATCAGGCGCATGGCACGGGAGAGGCGGCAGGCAGGGCAACGCCGCTGCACAACTACGTGTTCATTGTCCGCAAGGGCAGGGTGCGGGTGTACCTTGCCTATGACGACAAGGAATTCACCATTGCCATTCTGCAACCCGGCGACATCTACACCAGCCACACCAACACTTTTGTGCAGGCACTGGATGACTGCACCGTGCTGCTCACGGATATTGCCACCTTCCACCGCCGCATGATGGACGTGCCGCAGTTTACCAAGACCATGGTCCGGGTGCTGGGCGGCATTCTCAAAAACGCCTTCGGCATCATAGACGGGCTGGTGTTCCGCGATGCAACCGCACGGCTTGCCGCCTTTCTGCTCGATTCGGCGGAGCCTGCCGCCACGGCGGAAGTTCCCGGCTTGCCGGGTGCCCCTGCACCCGCACCGCGCACGGTAACGCTGAACATGACAGGCGAGCTGCTCGCCCAGCATCTGGGCACCACACGGCAGACCGTTTCCACCCTGCTGAACGACTTCACCCGCTCCGGCATTCTCCACCGTGAGCGGCGGGGCGTGTATCACATTCTCGACGAAGAGCGGCTGCGCGAGCTTACCGGCTGACTACCAGCGCGAACAAATCAATAAAAAAACCGGGCATGGCACCGGGTACATCCCGCGCAGAACACCGGACAGAACTCCTTGCTGAACGCCGTACCAAATCATTGGTACGGCGTTCAGTCAGATAGCTGACAAACCGTGTTTTTTCGAAAACGGATTTTCGTAAAGCCGAGTCTGAAGTCAAAAAACGGATTTATCTCGCTAAGGCGGGGTGCAGGCCTTCAGCCGTTGGCGAATCTTTGAGCTTTACGGATGAAGAGAGCAGAGCGGGCTCAGCTCCCTGCCCGCCGGAGGCGAAAAAAACTCAAAGAACTCTTTGTCATCATGCTGGCTGAACGCCGTACCAAATCATTGGTACGGCGTTCAGTTTTGTCGTCCAGCCGACAGACACAACCGCAAATGCCGCCTACGCTGCATGCAGGAGCACGTTCTGCGGAAAAGACGAGTGTGGTGCCCGTGTGGCGCAGGGGGTGCGAAAGACCAAGCCAAGCATAGCGGCCGTTGGAAAATGCCTTTTCAACGGTCAGACAGGAGACAGCGATGACCAGAGAACAGCGTAGCGTAGAAGAACTTTCGATTTGGGAAGACGCCCGGAGCATGCTCCGCAAGGCGCGGGCAGAAGGCGTGGAAACCGCGTGGGACAGGCTGGAGCAGCAGACCCCCCACTGCACCTTCTGTGAACTGGGCACCACCTGCCGCAACTGTGTCATGGGCCCCTGCCGCATAAGCCCCAAGGCGACCAAGAGCGGCAAGTTGCAGCGCGGCGTGTGTGGGGCAGATGCCGATGTGATTGTGGCGCGCAATTTCGGGCGGTTCATCGCGGGCGGCTCCGCAGGGCATTCCGACCACGGGCGCGACCTCATAGAGGTGCTAGAGGCCATTGTGGAGGGCGAAACCACAGACTACGCCATCCGCGACGAAGCCAAGCTGCGCCGCATTGCCGCCGAACTGGGCATAGACGCGGCGGAGCGTCCGCTCATGGATGTGGCCCGCGACCTTGTGGACGAGTGCTACAGCGACTTCGGCAGCCGCCGCAAATCTGTGGGCTTTCTTGCCCGCGCCCCGGAAAAGCGGCGCGCCCTGTGGGAAAAGCTGGGCATGACTCCCCGCGGTGTGGACCGCGAAATTGCAGAGATGATGCACCGCACCCACATGGGCTGCGACAACGATGCCCCGAACACCCTCATCCACGCCGCCCGTTGTGCGCTGGCGGACGGCTGGTCCGGCTCCATGATCGGCACGGAGCTTTCCGACATCATCTTCGGCGTGCCCACGCCCTCCATGTCCACCGCCAATCTTGGCATCCTGAAAAAGGACACCGTGAACATACTCGTACACGGGCATAATCCCGTGGTCTCGGAGATGATTCTTGCCGCCGCGCGCGAGCCGCAGCTTATTGCCGCCGCCAAGGCGCACGGCGCTTCCGGCATTACTGTGGGCGGGCTGTGCTGCACGGGCAACGAACTGCTCATGCGGCAGGGCATTCCCATGGCGGGCAACCATCTCATGACGGAACTGGCCATTGTCACGGGCGCGGTGGAAGCCGTGGTGGTGGATTACCAGTGCATCATGCCCAGCCTTGTGCAGATAGCGGGCTGCTACCATACCCGGTTCATAACCACTGCCGGCAAGGCACGCTTTACCGGTGCCATCCACTTTGACATCCACCCGCACAACGCCATGGAAGAGGCGCGCAAGATTGTGCAGATGGCTGTGGACGCCTTTGCGGAACGCGACCCCAAGCGCGTGGAAATCCCCGTGGAGCCTGTGCGCATCATGACCGGCTTCTCCAACGAGGCCATCCTCAACGCACTGGGCGGCAGCCTTACCCCGCTGCTGGACGCCGTGAAGGCGGGGTCCATCCGGGGGTTTGTGGCCATTGTGGGCTGCAACAACCCAAAAATCCAGCAGGACTCCGCCAACGTGGGGCTGGCCAAGGCCCTTATTGAACGCGACATCATGGTGCTGGCAACCGGCTGCGTCACCACCGCCGCAGGCAAGGCGGGCCTGCTGGTGCCGGAAGCCGCCTCCATGGCCGGACCGGGGCTTAAGGCCGTGTGCACCGCGCTGGGCATTCCGCCCGTGCTGCACATGGGCAGCTGCGTGGACAATTCGCGCATCATGCACCTGTGCGGCCTCATCGCCAACGAGCTGGGGGTGGATATCTCTGACCTGCCCGTGGGTGCCTCCTCGCCGGAATGGTATTCTGAAAAGGCTGCGGCCATAGGCATGTACGCCGTGGCCAGCGGCGTGTACACGCATCTGGGCCTGCCGCCCAACATTCTCGGCTCCCAGACCGTCACCGACCTTGCCCTCAACGGACTGGAAGGACTTGTGGGCGCAAGCTTTGCGGTGGAACCGGACCCGCTCAAAGCGGCAGACCTGCTGGATGCCCGTATCCGCGCCAAGCGTGAAGCGCTGGGGTTGAAGCCGTAACCGGCTGTTCTGCCTGTTTTTGCGGGTCAATCTGCACCATACGCGGCGCAGCGCAGGAAATGTTCAGGCCCCGCCACCGGGGACGCGCAGAGAACCACGCGCGATAACTGAACATTCCGCGTTGCGCCGCAGAATCCCGGCATCCGGGGCGACCGGGGTGACCGGGGTGACCGAGGTGACCGAGGTGACCGAAGTATCTGGGCAGCCAGACGAACCGGACAAGGAGTATCTCATGAAATTGGCAGTGGCGGGCAAAGGCGGCGTGGGCAAGACCACCCTGACGGCGTGGCTGGCAGATTATCTGGCCCGCTCCGGGCAGACGGTCTGGATGGTGGATGCGGATACGGCCCTGTCGCTGGGGCAGGCTTCCGGCCTTTCACGCGACCAGTTGCCGGAGCCGCTGGCGGGCCGCCGCGATCTGATTGAGCAGCGCATACGCGCGGGCGGCACCATGCTGAACCTGAATCCGGACGTGGGCGACCTGCCTGAATCACTGTTTGTTCCCGTGCCGCTGGGAGGCCCCGCGCTTCCCGGCTGCACGGCGGGCGAAAAGCGGCTTCTGGTCATGGGGGGCCTTACGGCAGCGGGCGGCGGATGCGCGTGCGAGGCAAACGCCCTGCTCAAGGCACTGCTGGCGCATCTGGTGCTGGAACGCAGGGAATGGGTGCTGGTGGACCTTGAGGCCGGAGTGGAACATCTGGGACGCGGCACCGTGGCCCATGCCGATGGTGTGATTGTTGTTTCCGAGCCGAGCTACCGCGGACTGGAAACCGCCGCCGAGGTGGGCCGCATGGCCGCCGGGCTGGGGCTTGAACAGCAGCTGCTGGTGCTGAACAGGGCACCGGCGGCGTTTCTGGATGAGCATGATGCGGCACCGCCGTCCTCTCCGGGCAATCCAGACGGGCAGAACAGCTTACACAGGCAGAACAACTTGCACGGGCAGGACAGTCTGCACGGCCGGCAGAATCTGCACAGCCTTCCCGCTATTCCCGGGCTTCCCGGCATCCCCGGCCTCCCACAATCACATGTGGCCCTGCCCGTGGTGCCCGCCCTTGTCGCACGGCAGTTGCAGACCCCCTGCGTTCTGGGGCTGGAGACTGGTGCGCCGTACCGGAATGAGCACGCCGGAGCAGGCCCCGATTCAGGCTCAGGCGGGCATGCGGGCGCGCCTACGGATGTGGACGCGATACTGGCCCGCATCCTCGCTCACTTCAGACCGCAGGAGGGGTAGAACATGGGGCCGGGGAGCTTTTTCCGCCCGCGAGTCCCAGACGCAGATCATCGTGCACAAAAGCAGAACGCATGAACTCAATCTCGTTAGGCGTTATCCCGCATCTGGATGCCAAGACATTCCAGCGGGATGTTGCCTTGGCTACCTCTTTGGCAATTCCCCGGGCAGTGTTCAGATCAAGTCCGAAATCTTGAGCAACCTCCAGGGCCAGCTCAAGCGAGGCCGTTCCATCGTACATGTCAATGGTGGTGTGCAAAGTTCTTGCTTTTTCGCTGGTCGGAGTTGCTTCAAGGTCGAATACGGGAGAAAGCCTCCACCCGTCAGACCCAGCGTAAAGGAATCCGTGGTTCCGCAGATGGTCGTCCACGTTGGAAACCATGATGTTGAACACAAGGCGTCGCCAAAGTTCCTTTAAATCCGCCTCTGCGGCAGCGCCGTTCTCTCTCAGTATTTCAGCAAGTTCAAGATAGGAACCATGCTCCCCATCCGAGTAATTCAGCATGCTCATTGCTGAAAGATAAGGAATTCGATGCCCCCCGCCGGTTCTGTCAAACCGTTCAAGAATCAACACGTTCGCCTCCCCTACCTTTTCAAGCCGGTGGCCAGAGGTTGTGATGCCAGCCTGTGCCGCCATCTGCAGGCATACATATTCCCATACGACAACATTCCACCTGTCATGCGGACTGGAAAATTTGGCGATGCGCAAACGTCCATCGGTTCCAAATACCGATGCCTTTGGGCGTGCTCCTCCAAGCGAAGCGCCCGGGTTGACCAGATCCCGGATATCCTCATCCACTTCCTGACGATTCAGGACTCGTGTTGATGCTTCTAGCAGTCTGCCAAGGTTGATGATAGGCGGAATGGCTGTGTCGGCATCTGAAGCTAAAAAGGGTCCCTCCTTGGTCAACGAAAAGCGAAGCGCCCCCTGCCGGGCGGTATCAGATACCAAGAGCAGATAGTCTGAGTCGAGCAGATGCCGGGGAGCACGGTTTTCCAGTCTGGCCTGACGCGCCTCCCGGCGCTCCATGAGCACACGGCCCCAGCGGTCCGGAGCGGAATCCCCAATGGACCCGAAAAGAGCTTTGCCCTGAGGGGATGCAAATGTCCCTTCTCCCACCTTCAAATAGGGTTCCAGGCTGAACTTCAGCATCGAGTTGTGCCATTCTTCCGCGTATTGAAAAGAGGCAGTCTCCCCGTTCCGACCATCGTGAGCCCACAAACGGCCAACAAAATGCGGCGCTCCTTGAAGGTCCACGTAGACAAAAACTTCCTTAGGCACGTGTCACCTGCCCGATGGTTTTCGAACGAGCGCGTTTGGGGATGCGCTGTTCGTCCAGGCTTTGACCCACCGCATCTTCCCCTATACTTGCCAAGTTCATCCACGAAGTTCCGAGCCCAAGGGCAAAAATGACCGAGGCGTAGTTCCCAATAGCCACACCCGGATCTCCCTTTTGAATCTTCGCCAAGGTCTCGCGGCTTATCCCTGCCCGTTCGGCAACAATCTCCATTTTCAGGCCACGCCTCAGGCGGGCTGCCTTAATGTCTGCACCCAAACGAATGAGTCCGCGCCTTACTGAAATGGGGGGTCTGTTTGCCATAACGCCAACTTTTATTGTCTGTAACTATTATTGTGACCAGAATAGTAGGCATAAAACATGGTCTGGTCAAGCTGTGCCTTCAGGGTTCCCTACTGGGATTGAAAATACCGCGTTAGCACGGCTCAGACCGCTGCCCCCTCGCTTTCTGACAAACCGCATACCTGCAAAGCCGGGACTGAAGTCAAAAAACAGAGTCCTCTCGCTAGCGCGCAGGGCGGCTGCGCTCGCTCACCTAACCCGCCGCCGTGGCAGGAGATACACATTATCTAAAAAGAGTGTAGATTTTCAGGTGTGGTTGGGATAAGAATGTTTCCTAGTACAGGGCACAAGGGCCTGAAATAATAATAAACTATTTTAATATGTTAGGATATCACCCCATGGCAGAACCGACACTTCCGGCAGATCTGAAACCCGTGGAAATAAACACCAACGCGGAGATTGTTCTTTCCAAGCGCTATTACCGCAAGGGCGGAGACGGCAAGCCCGTGGAAAACTCCACGCAGATGTTCTGGCGCGTTGCCTCCTCCATTGCGGAGGAAGAGAACAAATACCCCAAGAGCACTGTGCCCGCAGAGACTCTGGCCCGCCAGTTCTACGATCTGATGACCGAATGGAAGTTTCTGCCCAATTCTCCCACGCTGATGAACGCAGGCACCGATCTGGGCCAGCTTTCCGCCTGCTTCGTGCTGCCCGTGGGCGACTCCATCGAAGAGATTTTTGATGCCGTAAAGTTTGCCGCCATGATCCACAAGTCCGGCGGCGGCACCGGATTCTCCTTTTCCCGCCTGCGCCCCAAGGAAGCCCGCGTAGGCTCCACGGGCGGCGTTGCCTCCGGCCCCGTCTCCTTTTTGCGCATTTTCAACACCGCCACGGAACAGATTAAACAGGGCGGCACCCGGCGCGGGGCCAACATGGGCATTCTGCGCGTGGACCATCCGGACATTCTGGAATTCATCCGCGCCAAAGAACGCGAGGGCGAATTCAACAACTTCAACTTTTCCGTGGCACTAACCGAAGACTTTATGAAGGCTGTGGAGAAGAACGAGGAATACCCCCTCATCGCTCCGCATACCAAGCGCGAACGCGGCAGGCTGAACGCCCGCGAGGTCTTTGAACTGCTGGTGCGCAAGGCGTGGGAAAGCGGCGACCCCGGCATTGTGTTTCTGGACCGCATAAACCGCGACAACCCCACCCCCACGCTGGGCGAGATAGAATCCACCAACCCCTGCGGAGAACAGCCGCTGCTCCCGTACGAGGCATGCAACCTCGGCTCCGTAAACCTCGCCAAGGTCTTTGCCCCGGAAAAGGACGCAGGCGTTGACTGGGACGAGCTGCGCCGCATCATCCACCTCGCGGTGCGGTTTCTGGATAACGTCATCGACGCCTCGCAGTTCCCGCTGGAACGCATCACCGAAATGGTGCGCATGAACCGCAAGATCGGCCTCGGCGTCATGGGCTGGGCCGACCTGTTGTATCAGCTGCGCATTCCCTACAACAGTCAGGAAGCCGTGCACCTTGCCGAACGGGTTATGGAATTTGTGCTGGAAGAAGGCCGCGCGGCCTCCCGCCAGCTTGCCAAAGAGCGCGGCGAATTTCCCGCCTATGCAGAATCCGTCTACGCAGAACGCGGCCTCGGGCCCTTCCGCAACGCCACCATCACCACCATAGCCCCCACGGGAACGCTTTCCATCATCGCCGGATGCTCCTCCGGCATTGAGCCGCTGTTCGCGCTCTCCTTCGCGCGCAACGTCATGGACGGCGAACGGCTCGTGGAAACCAACCCCTATTTCGAAGCCGCCCTGCGCGAAGAAGGCTGCTGGTCGCAGAAGCTCATGGAATCCATTGCCGCCAAGGGGTCTGTTCGCCAGATGGCGGACATACTGCCCGACTCCCTGCGCAAGGTCTTTGTCACCGCCATGGACATAGAACCCGTGTACCATCTCAAGATGCAGGCCGCCTTTCAACAATACACGGACAACGCCGTTTCCAAGACCGTGAACCTGCCGCACGACGCCACGGTGGACGATATCCGCAATATCTACTGGATGGCCTACGAGCAGGGCTGCAAGGGCGTTACCGTCTACCGCGACGGCTGCCTCTCCTCGCAGGTGCTGTGCACGGGCGATTCCAGCAAAAAGGACGATGAACCCAGAGACGGCAAGCCGCATGCCCCCGGCGGTCCCAAGCGCGACCGTCCGGACATTGTTTACGGCTTCACCCAAAAGGTGCCCACGGGCCTTGGCGTGCTGTATGTCACCGTCAACGAGGTGGAAGGAAAACCCTTTGAGCTGTTCGCCACCATCGGCAAATCCGGCAGGTCCATCACCGCCAAGGCGGAGGCCATAGGCAGGCTGGTTTCGTTGTGCCTGCGGGTGGGCGTGGAGCCGGAAGACATTGTGCAGCAGCTTAAGGGCATTGGCGGCGAACACCCCGTGTTCCAGAAAAAAGGCCTGCTGCTCTCCATTCCGGACGCCATTGCATGGGTGCTGGAAAACCGCTACCTCAAATCCCGCGTTCCGGTGCACAGTGCCAACGGGCTTTCCAAACAGCTCTGCCCGGACTGCGGGCAGGAACTGGTATTCGAGGAAGGCTGCCATAAGTGCTATGCCTGCGGGTTTACCAAGTGCGGCTAACAGACCGTCACTGATAACGGCACCCCGATGCGACGCAGCAGGTTGCCATGCTGCCGCAAAGAGATGGCCGACTCTGCTTGAAATCCCGGCCGGGAGCCTGTACCGTGCAGGCTCCCGTTTCACGTTGCGTAAAGCAACCGTAACGGACCACAAGGCCACTGCCCAAGCGGAATGTCATGGAAAGCATGCTCAAGGTACACCATCTCTCGCACAACTTCGGTTCGCACTGGGCGCTGAAGAACTGCTCCTTTGAACTGGAAAAGGGCGATTTTCTGTTTCTTTCCGGCCCTTCCGGGGCGGGCAAGACAACACTGCTGCGCCTGCTGTATGCCTCGCTGCCCGTGCAACGCGGCAGCGTGGAGGTGGCGGGATTCAACCTGAACAAGCTCAAACCCCGCCAAGTGCCGCTGCTGCGTCGGCAGGTGAGCGTGGTCTTTCAGGACTTCAAGATTCTGCCGCACCGCAGCGTGTACCAGAACATTGCCATAGCGCTGGAAGTGCGCTGCCTGCCCGCCCAGCACATAGACCGCAGAGTGCGCGCCGTGGTGCGCGGGCTGGGGCTGGAAAACCGCATAGACACCCCCTGCGGTGAACTTTCCGGCGGCGAACAGCAGCGCGTGGCCGTGGCGCGGTCCATCGTGGTCAACCCGCAGATTCTGCTGGCGGATGAACCCACAGGCAACCTGGACCCCGAACTTTCCATGCGCATGATGGATATCTTCAAACAGTTCCATTCCTACGGCACCACCGTGGTGCTTGCCACCCACAGCCGCGACCTGCTGGCACGCCACCCCAAGGCAAAGCTGCTGCGGCTGGACGATGGCAAGATTACCGAGGCCAACTGGCCCGGCGCCATCATAGAAAACTGTACGGACGACGATGACACCTGCGCCATAGGCCCGCTCACCATGCCAGATGGCCGCACAGCCCACGGGAGGCGCAGGCGATGATGGCCGTTATCCTCAAACTCATCGGGCGCGGGTTCCGCGACTTCGGGCAGCACCCGTGGGCGCAGTTGCTCACGCTGGCAGCCGTTACGCTGGTCACCTTTCTTTCCGGCCTGTTCCTGCTGGGCTTCAGCAACCTGAACAAGGAACTGAACGTGGTGCGCGGCGATGTGGTCTATCAGGTCTTCTGGCGTGCAGACACGGGCATGGACCTTGTGCGCTCGCGCTGGGATGAGATGCGCCACCTGCCGTGGCTGGTGGAAATGCGCACCTACACACCGGAAGAAGCCCTCAAATCCCTCATGGAGCACGCCCGCGCCGCAGAAGGCAAAGGCGGCAGGCAACTTACCTCCCACTCCGGCTGGCTCAAGGAGCGCAACCCCCTGCCCCCCACCGCCATGCTGCGTTTTGCCCCGCGTGACCCGGACACGGAAACATGGATGCGCGAGACACGCGAATATCTGGAAAACCTCCCCAGCGTGGAAAACGTGCGCGCCAATCCGCTGCGCGACGACCTTGCCCGCGCATGGAACGCCTTTGCAGGGGTTATCATGTGGCCGGTTATCGGCTTTTTGGGGTTCGTCCTTGCACTGGTGGTGGGCAACACCATCAAGCTTTCCCTCATCAGCCGCAGGGACGAGATAGACATCCTGCAACTGGTGGGCGCGCGCAACTGGTTCATACGCCTGCCACTGCTCATCAGCGGAGCGCTGCAGGGGGCTGTGGGCGGCATATGCGCTCTGTGCCTGCTGTGGGTTGCATGGTACGCCCTGAAAGATGTACTCAATTTTTCCCCGTTGTTCGTGGAGCTGAGTTTTCTGCCCTTCGAACAGAGCGTGCTGCTGGTGGCGGTGCCCGCGCTGGTGGGCTTTGTCAGCAGTTGGCTGGCTGTACGGAACTAGGTTGACGCAGACAGATGTAGGAACGTTTATTTCCGCAGGCTGTTCATACACGGCACAGCGCAGCATGCATAAGCCATGCAGGCCCGGAACGGATTTACCGATGGGGCTGCGGCATACGGCGGCATACAGCACACCCGTGTGAACAGCATGCAAACAGGCACAACGCCGCAAGACAGGGTACATAGGTACCGCAGGGGCACCGCGAATGCGTAGCAAAAAAATGACCCACGGGCTGGAAAAAGCGCCGCACCGCTCGCTGCTTTACGCCCTGGGGATGACCCGAGAAGAGATGAACCGCCCCCTCGTGGGCGTGGTGAACTCGGCCAACGAAATCGTTCCAGGCCACATCCACCTGAACACCATTGCCGATGCGGTAAAGGCCGGCGTGCGCATGGCAGGCGGCACCCCCGTGGCGTTTCCGGCCATTGCCGTATGCGACGGGCTGGCCATGAACCACGAGGGCATGTATTTTTCGCTGCCCAGCCGCGAACTCATCGCCGATTCCATAGAGATTATGGCCACCGCCCATCCCTTTGACGCGCTGGTCTTCATCCCCAACTGCGACAAGTCCGTACCCGGCATGCTCATGGCCATGCTGCGACTGAACATCCCTTCCATCATGGTCAGCGGCGGCCCCATGTACGCGGGGGAAAAATCGGGCGTGCGCTCAGACCTTATCACCGTTTTCGAGGCCGTGGGGCGCGTCAAGCAGGGCACCATGTCCGAGGCAGAACTGGAAGACCTGACAGAAACCGCCTGCCCCGGCTGCGGCTCCTGCGCGGGCATGTTCACGGCCAACTCCATGAACTGTCTTTCCGAGACGATCGGCCTTGCCCTGCCGGGCAACGGCACCACCCCCGCCACCAGTGCGGCGCGCGTGCGCCTTGCCAAAACAGCAGGCATGAAGGTGATGGAACTGCTGGAACGCAACATCCGTCCCCGCGACATCGTTACCGAAAAGGCCGTGGCAAATGCCATGGCAGTAGACATGGCACTTGGCTGCTCCACCAACACTGTGCTGCACCTGCCCGCCGTGTTCCGCGAAGCGGGCCTGCCCATTTCTCTGGACATGTTCAACGAGGTGAGCGGGCGCACCCCCAACCTGTGCAAGCTCTCGCCTGCAGGCGACCAGCACATACAGGACCTGCACCGCGCGGGCGGCATTCCCGCCATTATGGCCGAACTCAGCCGTGCAGACCACATCCATCTGGACGCGCTCACCGTGACCGGTAAAACCGTGGCAGAAAACCTTGCGGAGTGCCGTGCCGCAAACCTTGATCCCACGGTCATCCGTCCTGTGGATTCGCCCTACTCGCCGAAGGGCGGCATTGCCATCCTGCGCGGCAGCCTTGCGCCGGAAGGGGCAGTGGTCAAGCAGTCTGCCGTTGCGCCCGAAATGATGGTCCGCACCGCCACGGCACGGGTGTTCGAGTCTGAAAAGGACGCCTTCGACGCCATTATGGCCAGAAAAATCAATAAGGGCGACGCCATCATCATCCGCTACGAAGGCCCGCGCGGCGGCCCCGGCATGCGCGAGATGCTTTCGCCCACCGCAGCCATTGCGGGTATCGGCCTTGGTGCGGACGTGGCGCTCATCACCGACGGCCGCTTCTCCGGCGGCACGCGCGGCGCGGCCATAGGCCATGTTTCGCCCGAAGCAGCAGACGGCGGCCCCATTGCCTTTGTGCGCGAGGGCGACCGCATAGAAATTAACATCCCGGAACGCACGCTGAACCTGCTGGTGGATGAAGACGAGCTTGCCAGACGCCGCGCCGGGTGGAAGCCGCTGGAGAAGGAAATAACCTCCCCGCTGCTACGCCGCTACAGCCGCATGGTCAGCAGCGCCGCAAGCGGAGCGGTGTACAAGTAGCCCGCACGACTGAACCGGAACACATAAACAAGGCCCCTGCCGGATTTCCCGGCAGGGGCCTTGCTTTCTTCGGGTGCAAAGCAGGGTTGTTTCGTGATCCCTACTTCCCTATGCGCTTGGTGGCAAAGGTAAGCATCTTGCGGGCTTCCTCAAAGTCCGGGTTCAGCTTCAGTGCCATGGACGCAGCCTTGGCACACTTGTCCCAGCGTTGCCAGTCCACGTACAGGCGGCCCAGGTTGAAGAACAGGTGGGGGTCCCTGCCCGCAAACTTCACGGCCCGCGCAAAATACTTTTCCGCCACGTCAAACTTGCCCAGCTTGCGCAGGGCTATGCCTATACGGTTGTAAAAGTGTATGGATTCCGGGCTTTCATCAATGGCTGCAGCAAGGTATTCGTACGCCTCTTCATAGCGGCCGGCCTTGATAAACCTGTCACCTATGTCAGCCTTCAGCTCCGGGTCTTTGGAAAACTCGTTCACCAGCGTCTTGAACACCGCGTTGGCCTGATCATACTGCCGTTCGTCCAGCAGTTTCTGCCCGCGTTCAAGCTCCGCCTGCCTGCGCTGTTCCATCATGCTCATCATCAGCTGCGCCTCGGAGGCGGCAGCGTTCATGAGCTCCTGAAGCAGTTCCTTCAAAATCTCCAGCACTTCCCGTTCCTTGCCCGGTTCGTACTGGATCATAAGCGGAAAAACCTTACGCAGCTCCTTGTCGTTGTTCAGGTTATGCGCATTGTCTTCCAGCAGCCGCTGAAACTCTTCCTTCTCCGCCTTCATCAGGGGATTTTTAAGAAAAGTCAGCAGCGCATCATGATACGCCTGCGCCGCAGGCTGATATTTCCCCTGCTTGAGGAGCGTGCGTATCTGATTGAGTTGTTGTCGGGCCTTGGTCAGTTGCGCGGACATAGGTGCTCCAAGAAGGTCTGTTCTTCCGGGTACCGCGCGGGCTTTCTGCGCGGCACCCGAGTACGGCGGGGCTGACGAACCGCTGAAGCGGCGGCATACTGCTGCGGAATGTTCACCCCTGCACACAGTTATCTCTGCTCCACAGGGTAAAACCGGATAAACCGGACCTGAACATATCCCGCGTCTTGCACCACCATTCTGAGCGGCCTGCGGAATAAAATCCGGCAGTCGCTAGGCTCCCGCGCCTTCCTGCATCATATCACGGAATCTGCGGAAGAAATAGTGGCTATCGTTGGGACCGGGGCAGGCTTCCGGGTGGTGCTGCACAGAAATGACCTTTTTCGTCTTGTGCGCTATCCCTTCCACCGTATTATCATTCAGGTTCATGTGCGTTATTTCCACATCGTCGCTCTGCAATTCCACACAGAATCCGTGGTTCTGCGAAGAAATCTCAATGCGCCCGGTGGTAAGGTCCTTGACCGGATGATTGCACCCGTGATGCCCGAACTTCAGCTTGCTGGTCGTGCCGCCAAGGGCATGCCCGAGCAACTGGTGCCCAAGGCAGATGCCCGCCACGGGCAGCATGTCCACCAGCTTGGTTATCTGGGCAATTTCTTCCTTCAGCGTGGCCGGGTCGCCGGGACCGTTGGAAAGGAACACGCCGTCCGCCTTGACCTTGGCCACCTGTTCCGCCGTAAACAAGGGCGGCACAACCAGCAGGTCAAACCCCTGCTCGCTCAGCAGGCGCAGAATGTTCCACTTTATGCCGAAGTCATAGACAACAACGCGCGGCCCCGTTCCGGGCCATGCGTATTCTCCGTCCGTCAGCGTCACGGGCACGGGCTTTTCGCCGTCCCACGCGTAGGGGCTTTGGGGAGCCACGCCCTCCACCAGATTCTGCCCTTCCATGGAGGGCAGCTGGCGCGCGCGTTCCACCAGCTTGGCAGGGTCCAGTTCCTGCGTGGAAATGAGCCCGCGCATGGCACCGTTAATGCGGATATGGCGGGTCAGGGCGCGGGTGTCTATACCTTCCACACCCAGCACGCCGTGGCGTTTGAGATACTCCGGCAGGCTCTCCACAGAACGCCAGTTGGAGGGCGTTTTGCAGCACTCCTTGACGATGAGCGCAGCGCAGTGCACCTTGCCCGACTCCATATCTTCCTTGGTGATGCCGTAGTTGCCGATGAGCGGATACGTCATGCAGACCATCTGTCCCGCGTAGGAAGGGTCGGTCAGAATCTCCTGATAGCCGGTCATGCCGGTATTGAAGATAACCTCGCCGCCCGCCTCACCGGGCCCGGTAAACGAGCGGCCTTCCAGTACGAAGCCGTCTTCAAGGGCCAAAAGGGCTTTCATCAGGGTGTCTCCCGTAGCATGTTGAGGATTGTGGCAATATCTTCCGGCCGGTCAACGCCATGCGTCTTGTGCTGTGTCATGACCACCCGGATGGAAATGTTGTTTTCTAAAAGCCGCAGCTGCTCCAGCTTTTCCGTCTGCTCCAGCCGCGAGGGTGCAAGCTCGGTGAACCGCCGCAGGGCCGCAAGGCGGAAGGCATACAGCCCGATATGGCCGTGATAGGCTCCAGCAGCCTGACCTTCCGCGTCCGCATCGCGGCAGAAGGGAATGGGCGCGCGCGAAAAATACAGGGCGTCACCGTTGGCGGAGCACACCACCTTCACCACATCCGGGCTGTGCGCCCCCTGTACAGAGACGGACTGCGCCAGCGTGCTCACCTGCACCGCCGCATCCTGCGTAAAGGGGCTGACTAGCTGGGTGAGCATCTGCGGGTTCAGCGCAGGCTCATCGCCCTGAATGTTCACCACCACAGCGTCTTCCGGCACGCCCAGCAGGCAGGCTGCCTCGTACACACGGTCGGTGCCGCTGGGATGATCCGTCCGGGTCATCACGCACTCCACGCCGTGCTCCCGCGCGGCATCGGCTATACGCAGGTCATCTGTAGCAAGTACCACGCGCGTGAGCAGCGGGCACTGCCGGGCACGGGTATACACATGCCAGAACATGGGCTTGCCGAGAATGTCTGCAAGGGGCTTGCCCGGAAACCGGGAAGACTCGTACCGGGCGGGAATAATGCCGAAAACAGGGGTGGCAGATGCCATTGTGCGCGTTCGCCCTCCAAAAAGTATATGCCGCGTGCCTGCGGTTCTGCGGCCGGCCACTCCATGGGCCGCCTGCGCACACGGAAAAGGGCTGCTTACGGAGCCGCCGCGCCGGAAGCCACAGGGCACGCCAAAGACTCCCGACCCGAAATCGAGAGACTATAGCCGGAAATCGTCCGGTTGGAAATATGAAATTCCGGCCCCGTTCCGGGGCATATCCGACCCGGATAATAGATCGGAATTACAGGCCATGCATGCCGCTGCCCTGGAGTGCGGCTACCGCTTCATCTGCAAGGCGTGCTGAATCATCTGGTCCTGTGTGGTAATGATCTTGCTGTTGGACTGGAAACCGCGCTGGGTGACAATCATGTTCACAAACTCGGTGGCCATATCCACATTGGACTGCTCAAGGGATTTGGCAGCAATGTAGCCGTAGTTCTCGGAAGCCGGCACACCTTCCTGCGCTGCGCCCGAGGCGTTGGTGGCGGAAAAATGGTTGCCGCCCTCCCGCTTCAGCCCGAATTCGCTGGTAAAACGGTAGATGGATATCTGGAACAGGTCCGCGCTTTCACCGTTGCTGAACTTGCCGGTCATCACGCCATCGCGCCCGATGGACAGATTCTGCAAATACCCTTCTCCGTAGCCATCCTGACGCTGCAGCAGGGTGGAAGAAGCGCCATTGTACGCAGTGGTGTTGGAAGCACCGGGGGTAGCCTGCGCCATGCCGGGAAGATTGGCGGCGTTATTGCCCACGGCACCCGCGCTGGTGGCGGTGCTGGTCCACGCGCCGCCGGGGTTGCTCACCCCCAAGTCCAGAGAAATGGTCTGCGTTCCGCCTGCGCCCCCGCCCTGACCCAGGAACGAAACGTCAAACTGCGGCAGCCCGCCCGCGCTGAACGATGCAGGTGCCCAGCTGCTCAGGTTGGACGTATCCTGCCCCGGCACAAAGGCTGTCATGTCGGTCAGGGTATTGCCGGAACCGAAGGTCAGCGTGCCCGCCAGCAGCAGCCCCTTGCCCGCGCCGGAGAAAGAACGCCCGTCATCCGAGGGAGGCATGGTGACGATATACTCGAAATACCTGTTCCCCCCGGCGTTGCTCACCCCGTTCACGGCGTCAAAGTATATGGTCAGATCGCGGGCATTGCCGTCCGCGTCATACACGCGCATGGTAGAACTGTGGGAGAAGGCGCCGTTGCCCAGCGGGGGCTCCTGCGTGCCGTCCCACGTCTTTGCAAGCGAGAAGAAGGGATCAGAGGTATCGGACGCAAGGTCATCCACCGAGCCGAGATTGCTTATAAGCCGCACGCTCTGGGTGGGACTGGCGGGCAGCACCACCTTGCCGTTCTGGTTTATATCCAGCCGCAGGTCGCCTGTGCCTCCGGCAACGCCGTTGACAATGGGTTTGCCCTGCAGCCGGAAGCCGGAAGGGTCAGTCAGGTAGCCCGACTTGTCGAACCGGAAGTTCCCCGCACGGGTATAGTGCGTCACACCGTTCCGGCTGACGCCGAAAAAGCCTATACCGCCAATGCCAAGGTCAGTCACCTCGTTGGCTATGTCAAATGAGCCCTGCCTGTGTATGGTGCGCACCTCGGCCATGGAAACACCCATGCCCAGCTGGGCGTACCCCACAGCCGCGCCGTCCGCACGCCCCGCCCCGTTGACCGAGGCAGAAGACACGCCGGTACTCAGCATATCCTGATAAATGGCCATCTGCTGCTTGAAGCCCACCGTGTTCACGTTGGCAAGGTTGTTACCCACAACCTGCATCCCCGTGGACAGCGTCTTCATGCCGTTTGCGCCGGTATACAGTGCCGTCAGACCCATGATCGCCCCCCTCGCGGGCGCCAGCCCGCAGAGTGTTCCTCGCGCGATGTACCTCCGCCCTCACGGAAACACGGTGCCCGAAACCGTTTCCATGAACAGAGCCTTGCGCGCGGCAAAGATTTCCTTACGGTTCTTAAGAAAGCACAGGGTGTGCCAAAACAAAGATCGCCGCGTCCTTTAGAGTGTTCCGCACAGGAATCAGCCTCGGTGTACACGGCGCAGCAGAGGATGTTGCGCACAAATCAACGCGCCACAACACTGAAATAAATGATAAAAAGAGGGGAAAGGCCGAACCAGAATCAGTCGGTGCCGGGGGTGCCCGCATCGGGGCAGTGCCGGGTGGAAAGGCCGGGTGTACGGGCAATATTTTCTGCTCCGCCTCCGGGGCGGCTGCCCTTCTTTGCCCGCAGCAGGTCGCAGGTGGCCTCAAGAACCGCAGTGCCGGAAACACCGCGCTCCTTCAGATGCTCCAGCAGGGCGGCAAGCTTGCGCTGCAAGGCGGAATTCACGGGGGGAGAAGTGGGCATGGTTTCTCCTGCAGGTTGTTCGGCAGACGTCCGCGCCGGAAAAAAGAGCACAAAGGATGCTCCTGATTCGGGAAAAAGGCGAGGCTGCGTCCTCACAGCAACTGCGGACAGTAGTGCCCCATTTTCTGCAAGGTTGCAAGCCCGATGCAGGAAGATGCTTATTGTTCCGGGGGATAGATGCACCTTCACCCCGCCGCCCGGTACAAATGATTCGCCCCCGGCCGGACGGTAAAACCGTCTGGCCGGGGGTGTATCATGAGGAGGCGTGAAGGAGGTATTTGCGTCCTGTACTGATCTTAATGACCGTCATGTCCTGCTGCGGGAGCCTGAGCGTCCGCGCCTTCCGCGCCTGCGTCAACCGCATTACCCGCAGGCATGCATCCGGCACCGAAGCCGCGACCAAAATTCTTTATGCCCACTTCCTTTTCAACCTGTGCGTGAAACGCGGTGCGTTCCGCCTGCATGGCAAGGTTCAGTTCCTTGAGTTCCTGCACCAGCTTGGTAATATACTTGGGCTCAACCTTGGGGTTGTTGGTCAGTGCCTGCAGTTCGGTGTGCTTGGCCCACATGTCCGCGCGCAGGGCTTCGGTCTTCTTGCCAAAGGCATCGCTCAGTGCGCCAAACTTCTCCTGCTGCTCCGGGGTCAGGTTCTGCATGAAGCCCTTTCCACCCTGCATCTTGCCATGTCCTTTGCCGTGGCCCTTGCCCATCATCATGCCGGCGTGACCGCCATCCATAGACTGGCCCATCATGCTGCCGCATCCGCAGCCCATGCCGCCGCGCATGCCCGCAAAAGAAACAGCCGCCGTGCCCAGCAGGGCAACCGTCATCAGGGCTATCATTACGTGAGTGATTTTCATGAGTATCCTCCAATTCTGTCTACTGTAGTGTATCTGAAAAATTTCAGTGGTTCGCGTTTTGCTTGCTTCGTATAGAGCAACGGGCGTGCCAACACGCAAACACTGTCGCAACACACTGAAACACTATGTAAAAAACAACGTGGCCGGCAACGCGCAGCCCTGCAGGGCATGCTGCAGTGTATAAGAACTGTACAGCGCACCGAAACAGGGTGTATAAAAAACGAACACCTGTATAAGGGTTGTCCACCCCCAAACGGAGCCGCCGCCACTATGGAACTGAACGCAATGAAACTGCACAGGGAACAACGCCTGCCCGGCCCCTTTGCCTCGCCATGGCTGGTCATCGGTGGTGCCGTAATACTGGGTGTCATCATCCTTGCCATGACGCTGCGCAATCTGGACAGGGACGGCAAGCAGATGGCCCGCATTCTGGAAGAAAAGGGGGCGGCGCTCATCAAGGCTCTGGAAGCGGGCGCACGCACAGGCATGCGCCACCGGCTGGGAACAGAGATGCGCATGCAGGTACTGGTGGAAGAGATGGCGGCACAGCCCGATATCCTTTTCATCATGGTCACAGACCACGCCGGAAGGGTGCTGGCGCACAGCGAGCCGGACAAGCAGGGGGCGGTGGTCTTCTCGCCGGAAGATATGTCCCAACTGCAGCCGGACGAGGCTGTTTCGTGGCGCATCATGGCAAAGGAAAACACCCGGGCGTTTGTGGTCTACCGCCGGTTCACCCCCCTTCAGGGACGCGAATCCCTGCGGGGCAGAAACGGCGGGAACAGGCACGGGGATGATGCTTTCCCTGACCTTTTGGGAGATGCCCCTCTTCCGGGACAGGGCGGCATGGGCCCCATGCGCAATGCCCAGCGCGGGCTGATGAGCTTCTTCACCTCGCCGGACAGCCCGCCCCCGGTCATCTATGTGGGCATGGACGTCACCCCCTTTGAACAGGCACGCGCCGATGACAGGCGGCACACCATTGTCATGGCTGCCATTCTGCTGCTGCTCGGATTCGCGGGCTTCACCTCGCTCATCTGGGCGCAGAATGTGCGCCGCTCACGCCGCATGCTCAAGGATTCTCAGGCTTTTTCCGCAGAAATCATCGCCAGCCTGCCGGACGGGCTGGTGCTGGTGGATGCAACAGGCCGCATCGCCTTTCTGAATGACAAGGCAGAAGGGCTGCTCGGCGTAACGCTGGATTCCGTGCGGGGCAAGCGTCCGCAGGACGTGCTGCCCGCCGCCGTCACCGGGGCGTTGGCCGCGCTGAACACCCACGGACGCCTGCATGAAACCGAGGCGGAATGCAGGCTTGCGGGCGGCTCGGACGTGCCCGTGGGCATAAGCGGAGCACGGGTGCTGACGGACGATGCGCCGGGAGAAACCGCCCGCAACGGCTCCATGGTAGGTCATGTGGGCGATATCATCATCCTGCGCGACCTCAGCGAGGTACGCCGCCTGCAGCAAGAGGTCCGCCGCAAGGAAAAGCTGGCCGCCATCGGCTCACTGGCGGCAGGCGTGGCGCACGAAATACGCAATCCGCTCAGCTCCATCAAAGGCTACGCCACCTATTTCGGCACCCGCTTCCCGGAAGACAGCGAAGACCGCGCCGCCGCAGGCATTCTGGTGCAGGAGGTGGACCGCCTGAACCGCGTCATCACCGACCTTATCGGCCTTGCCCGCCCCTCTGACCTGAACCGCGTCCCCACAGACGTGGCAGGGCTGGCCAACCATTGCCTGCGGCTGCTCGGCCCGGACGCGGCAGCGCAGGGAGTTTCCCTTTCGCTGGAAAACGCACCGCACCTTCCCTTCGTGAATCTGGACCCGGACCGTTTCGCGCAGGCACTGCTGAATGTCTGCCTCAACGGCATGGAAGCAATGCCCGACGGTGGCAGCCTTTCCCTGCGCATAGATACGGACGAGGCAGGCATGCTCCGGGTGCGCGTCTCCGATACGGGGCACGGCATCTCGCCGGAGGCGCGCGACCGCATCTTCGACCCCTACTTCACCACCAAGAGTCAGGGCACCGGGCTGGGGCTGGCCATCGTACACAAGATAGTGGAAGCCCACGGGGGAACGGTGCATGCGGCACCCGGCCCGCAACAGCCTCAAGGCGAAGTGCCCGCAGACGGCACGGAAGGCAGGGGAACCACCTTCACCATCCTGCTGCCCCCCGCGCAGCCGGAAACAACCCCATGAACCGCCGCACGGAATACGGTGTCCCTGTGCCGCCCCCGTGCAAGGAGATACGGATATGAGCATCATTCTGGTTGTGGATGACGACACCGCCCACAGAACCATGCTGCGCACCCTGCTCAAGGGCTGGACGTACGAGGTTGACGAGGCAGATGACGGCTCGGTGGCCGTGGAAAAGGTGCACACCCGCCCCTATGACGCCGTGCTCATGGACATCCGCATGGTACGCATGGGCGGCATAGAGGCGTTACGGGGCATGAAGGCATTCAACCCCGCCATCCCCGTGCTCATCATGACCGCCTTTTCCTCTGTGGAAACCGCCGTGGAGGCTCTGAAAATAGGGGCCTACGACTACCTGACCAAGCCGCTGGACTTTGACGTGCTGCGCCTAACGCTGGAAAGAATGCTGGACCATACCCGCCTTGCCAGCGAAAACCGCACCCTGCGCGAACGTCTGGAAGGGCGCGGGCACACGGATATTGTGGGCAAAAGCGCAGCCATGCTGGAACTGGCGGAAATGATCCACACCGTGGCCCCCACAGACGCCACCGTGCTCATCAGCGGCGAATCGGGCACCGGCAAGGAGCTGGTGGCCCACGCCATCCACGCGGCAAGCGCGCGGGCAGAAAAGCCCTTTGTGGCCGTAAACTGCGCGGCACTGACGGATACCCTGCTGGAATCGGAACTCTTCGGCCACGAGCGCGGCGCGTTTACCGGCGCGGACAAGCGACGCGAGGGCCGCTTCATGCAGGCCGACGGCGGCACCCTGTTTCTGGACGAGATAGGAGAAATTCCCCTGCTGCTGCAATCCAAGCTGCTGCGGGCCCTGCAGCAGGGCGAGGTGCAGCGGGTGGGCAGCGATACCGTGCTCAATGTAAACGTGCGGGTCATTGCCGCCACCAACCGCGACCTGTTCGAAGAAGTGCAGGCGGGTACTTTCCGTGAAGACCTCTACTACCGGCTCAACGTCATCGGTCTGCGTGTGCCGCCCCTGCGCGAACGGCGGGACGACATCCCCCTGCTGGCAGATTTCTTCCTGCGCCGGTTCGCGGAAAAGAACCGCAAGATGGTCAAGGGAGCCACCCCGCAGGCCATGGACGCCCTAGTGCGGCACGACTGGCCCGGCAACGTGCGCGAACTGGAAAACGCCATGGAGCGCGCCGTGATCATGACCACCGGAGAATACATCACCCTGCGCGAACTGCCCCGCAATCTCAGCGATGCCCCCCTTACCGATGTGCCCATTTCCGCCACGGGCGAGCCTGCCCTTGCGGGTCTTTCACTGGACGAACTGGAACGGCGGGCCATCATGGCCACCCTTAAGGAATGCGGAGACAACAAGAGCGAGGCCGCGCGCAGGCTGGGCATAACCCGCGCCACCCTGCACAACAAACTCAGACGCTACGGCATGGAATAACAAGACCCCGGCGGAACAAACCGCCGGGGTTGTTTCTATTTCCGGATGGGAATGACACGGTCACTCCCGCCAGTTGTTCCATCAATTGTTCCGCCAATGGCTCTGTCTGTCGCAGCGGATGCCGCTACCGCACCACCAGCACGGGCAGGTCCGACATATGCAGCACACGGTGGGTCACGCTGCCCAGCACCATGCTGCCCAGATCGTTCAGCCCGCGCGAGCCGATGACAATAAGGTCGCACCCTTCACGCTTTGCCACTTCGCAGATCACATCGCCGGGGTCGCCGGGCTCCAGCATCTCCTGATAACGGATGCCCTTTTCGTCCAGCACCTTGCGGTAGGGCTCCAGCAACGCCTTGCCCTGCCGCGTCAGCTCGGTGACCAGTTCCTCGCGGGCAAGCCCACCGATAAGGCTGGGCACCTTGCCCATGGCATACAGCAGAATGATCTCGGCTCCCGTGGAGGAAGCCATGCCCATGGCTTTGCGTTTCGCAAGCTGCGAATACTTGGAGCCGTCAACCGGTACGAGAATCTTCTTGAAGTTCATCATGAGATACCTCCGTCTGCTGGACATGTGCGCTGCCTGCGTTCGTTCCGCCACCCCGTTGCGCATCCGCTGCGCCGCGTGTGCCGCTCCTTCCCCCGCGTCCGGCGACAATGGCGTCCGGGACCGTAGCGTCCGGTGATAATAACATCTGGCAGCGAAAAGGATGTCTGCCCGTCCGGGACGCAAAGGGGGTGCGGAACGGCTCTCATTCCACACTGTTTGGGATAAATATAGCAACGATTGCGTTATGGTACAATAGGATGGCGCAACAAATCACGAAAGGCGGCGCACTCCCATGGCGGCAGCACGCGCATATCCCGTCCGTTCCCGGCCAATGAACTCCTGACTGGCGGGCACCTGACGAACTCCTGACGGGCAACCACCTGATCAGCAGGCATCAGACCTTCAGGCAACTGCCCGGCGAACGTCTTATCAACAGGTAACGGGGGTAACGGGGGTAACGGGCCGGGCATAGGGCCGGGCAACGGGTCAACAGTCGCGGAACCCGCTGTCGCCCCGTTCACGCAGACCGGCTAGCCCAGCTTCACCCACGTAAGCTCATGCTTGTTGGCAGAAAGGTGCATCACCCGGGAACCGGCAATGGCGGCAAACTGGCGCACCACCTCCATATCCCCCTGACCCTGCAGCTTGATGGTGCAGACAAAGTTACGGCAGGTGCCGTGCTCCAGCCATCGGCGCACCATTTCCAGCAGCCGTTCCGGGTAGCAGATGACATCAGAGAACAACCAGTCCACCGCCCCGGCATGGCGCGGGTCCAGCCCGAAGGCACTGCCCGCGCACCAGTTGATGTTGGGATGAGCGGCAATGTGGTCCGCAAGCGGAGATTTGTCTATGCTGAACACCCGCGCACCCATTTCCGCCAGCACCCATGACCAGCCGCCGGGGCTGCTGCCCAGATCAAGGCACAATTCTCCCGGCTGCGGGCGCACGGTCAGCAGGGTGAACAGCTCCCACAACTTCAGATAGGCACGGGTGGGCGGCACGGTTTTATTTTCCTCAAACACCACCTCGCCGTCGGGAAAGGTGCTGGTGCAGGCGGGCGAGGCGATGATGAGATTCTCTTCCCACAGGGTCCACGACCCCAGCGGTGCCTCCGGCGGTCGGGTCCCAAAGACCAGAGGCTTGGCGGAAACATGTGGCAGCTTGTCCTGTATGAGCCGCGCGCGGCGATGAAACCCCGTGCTGTGCAGCCACCAGTTGCGCTGCATGGCTTTAAGCCTGCGCGCACCGTCCGCAATGGATTCCACGGGAACAGACACGGGGGCAAGCCACGTGTTCTGCGCCCACACCGGGTTCTGCGGCGGTCCCTCAGCAATGAACAGTCTGCCCCGCTGCTCGACAACGTTGCGCAGTTCCCTGCCCAGATCTTCCTCAAATCCGCGCGGAGCAAGATATATGGTGGTTCCTTCCAGCTGCATGGTGCCATCCTCCGGCGCGCCCGTAAGCGGGCGGCGCGCCCTGCCTGTACCCCACGCGGGAGCGGCTGGCAAGCGCGCGGCGTTGCCAGCGTACAGCGTTGCCAGCGTACGGCGTTGCCATTGTCCCGCCGCAAGGCTATCATGGCATGCGGCTGCCGCCATTTACCAGCCCGGACAGGCCGTTAATGGCCTTTAGCGGCCTTCAATGCCCCGGCAGCGGCCCCGGCGACCTTTCCGTCGCGACATTGCTGGCCTACAGCCCACGCCCCAAGGAGCACCATGCGCCCCGCCCTGCACACCATCCTCAAGCTCGCTCCGGTCCTGCTGCCCTTCCTGCTGCTCTTTGCCGGAGGACTCGCACTGGCTGTGGCACAATCGCTGGGGTGGTGGCTGCCCTTCCCCCATCAGGGTTCTGCGGGCGATGCCTATCGGCAGTTGCTCACCCCGCACATGGCGGCCTCATTCCTTCTCTCGCTGCGGGTAGGCTTTGTGTCCGCCGCCGCATCGGTGGCACTGGGCACCCTGCTTGCCGTGGGACTCTGGCGCATGCCGTCCCGCATGCAGCAGATGGGCGTGGTATACAAAATTCCGCTCATCCTGCCGCACATTGCCGTGGCCTTTATCGTGCTGGTGTTCTTCGCCCGGTCCGGCGTGCTTTCCGCCGCCGCCTACCATGCAGGGCTTATTTCCGGGCAGGAGGAGTTTCCTTCCATACTTTTCGGGGGCAGCGGTTCGGGCATGATCATGGCCTATGTGTACAAGCAGACGCCGTTCGTCATCCTCATGGCCTACGCCTCGCTCAAGCGGCTGGACCCGCGCATGCTGGAAACCGCGCGCATGCTGGGTGCAGGCATGGGCATGCAGTGGCGGCGCGTCCTGCTGCCGCACCTTGCACCGGTGCTGCACACCTCGTTCATCATACTGTTCCTGCACGCCTTCGGGGCGTTTGAAATCCCGTTCATGCTGGGCGAAAGCCGCCCCGCCATGCCCGGCATAGAGGCATACTCCCTCTACTTCCAGCGCGACCTCAGCCACCGCCCCGCCGCCATGGCCATTCTGGTGTGCATGTTCCTGTTCTCGCTGGCCTTCATCGTCTTCTACACCCGCGCCGCCCGGCGGTTTTCCGTCCGGGGAAGACCCTATGCTCCGGCTGCCGCCAAGGGTGGCCCGCCTTCCGTCCATAATGCCGCACCGCACATCCCCCTCACGGAGCGCAAACTGTGAGCCGCACAGTCAACCTGCCCGCCAAGGCACTGCTGCTGTGCCTTTTCTTTGTCCTGTTCGCGGGGCCGCTGGTGGTGCTCATACTCTACGCCGCCGCTCCCGGCTGGCAATGGCCGGACCTGCTTCCCGCGCAATGGTCCGGGCAGGGGGCGGCCTTCCTCACGCACAGGCAGGCAGACATCGCGCGGCATCTGGGCTTTTCCGTGCTCTATTCGCTGCTCACCACCGCTCTCACCCTTGTCCTGTGCCTTGCCCCCGCCCACCACTTCGCCCGCCACACGTTCAGGGGTAAAACCCTGCTGGAAGGCCTGCTCCTCGCCCCCGCGCTGGTGCCCGCCATGACCTTTTCCATGGGCATCCATTATCTTTTCATCCGGGTGGGCCTTGCAGATTCGCTGCCCGGCGTGGTACTTGCCCTTGCCACCTTCAGCTATCCCTACATGCTGCGCGCGCTGATAACGGGGTTCCAGTCCTTCGGGCCGGAATACGGGCAGTATGCGCAGCACCTGGGTGCCAACTGGTGGATACGGCTGGTGCGGGTGGAACTGCCCCTGCTGGTGCCCGCCATCATTGCAGGCGGCAGCGTGGTGTTTCTGGTGGCCTTTTCCGAGTATTTTCTGGTCTTTCTCATCGGCGGCGGGGTGGTGCCCTCGTACACGGGCTACCTGTTTCCCCATCTGGGCGATGCCAACCGCTCCGTGGCAAGCCTGCTCACGCTGCTCTTTCTGGCGGTTCCGGTGCTGCTCTTCGTGGTGGTGGAAATCTCTGTCACCCGCGCCTACCGCAAACGGGGAATGTACTGACAGGTATCGGCAGATATCGGCGGGTACCGGCAGGGGAGAAAACGGGCTGACGCGGAGGAGACGCTTATTTGCGCGGCTTCTGCTGCCTACGGATAAAGCTCAGGCACTCCTCGCCGGAAAGCGGGCGGCTGAACAGGTAGCCCTGAAAAAGCGTGCACCCCAACGCACCGAACCGCTCCAGCTGCTCCAGCGTTTCCACCCCTTCCACCACGGTGGCAATATTCAGCCTGCCTGCCAAATCCACAATGCTGTGCACAATATGGCCGCTCACCCCGTCCGGCCCGGAAACGGTCAGGGAACGGTCAATCTTCACCGTATCCACGGGAAACTCCTGTAAATACCGCAGCGAAGTGTGCCCCATGCCAAAGTCGTCAATGGCCACGCGCACCCCCTTACTACGCAAAAGGCGCAGCCGTTCCATCTCCCCGGACCCAGGCGAGAGAATCGATGTCTCCGTTATCTCCAGTTCCAGAAGCTCTGTCGGCAGGTCATGTGTTGCCAGCACAGCCAGCACCCTGCGGGCAAATTCCGGGTCCCTGAGCTGCGGCGGGCTCACGTTCACAGACATGACAAGCCCTTCGGGAACCCACCCGAGCCACGCCTGCCGTTGCGCGCAGGCTTCACTCAGCACAAACAGCCCCAACCTGCCTATGGTTGCGGTATCTTCTGCCAGCGCAACGGTTATGCAGGGCGGAATCATGCCGTACACGGGATGCCGCCAGCGCAGCAGTGCCTCCACCCCGACCACTCGAATGTTCTTGCTGTCCACCTGCGGCTGATATTCCAGAAAGAGCTGGGTGTTGGTCGCCAGCGCCCGCTCCAGATCGTTGGCAAGCACCTTGGCAACGCGCCCCGCATCTCCGGGGCGGTCAAGGCACTTATACCCGTTGGGACCGGGCACGCGGCTTTCCGCCGCCTCCGCCAACTCGTGCATCACCCGCCTGCCCTGCCTCTCGCACAGCGCGTCCGCAAACCGCACAAAGGGCAGATACAGCAGCACGCCCAGCACAAGGTTAACCGCCTGCATGGCTACACCCGCCCATGAGCCTGTGGCCATGAAGCCGCTGAAAAAGACAGGCGTTGTCCACGCGCCCCCCGGCACCGTGTGCGGCACAAGACCCAGTATCGTCCCCCAATACGCCAGCAGGGTCTGCGCCAGCGGCGTAACCACAAACGGAATGGCGTATACCGGGTTCAGCACCAGCGGAATGCCGAACAGAACCGGCTCGTTCACATTGCACAGCGCAGGCAGCAGGGCAAAGAGGCACAGCCGTGCGTTGCCGCTGTTCTTGCCCCGCAGCAGAATCGCCGCGATAAGGCACAACGTGCAGCCGGACCCGCCCATGCGGGTAAAGGCGTCAAAAAAGGATTTGGTAAAAACGAAGGCAGGCTCCTGCCCCATGGCAAGGGCTTGCACATTGGCCAGCGCGGCAGGAATGTGCAGACCTGCCTCCAGAGAAGGAAGCATGTTCGGCCCGTGCGCCCCGAACAGCCACAAGACCTGAGTAAAGCCCACATAGGCCAGCCCGTAGCCCAGACCGTCGCCTGCGTTGCGGAACACGTCCACAAACAGCAACCCCAGCGACGTGCCCGGATCAGTCACCCCGGCGGACGCAAACAGTACACGCCCTGCGGCAAACAGCAGAATGGTCAGCATGGCTGCGGGAGTAAGCGTCAGCACGTCGCGCACAACGGGATCGCTGCCCACCGTGCCCATGGGCAGTTGCAGGCCGCGCACCCGGCACAGGCGCAGAAAAACAGCACTGCCCGCCGCAGCCACGATGATGGCAAGCGGCAGGCCGGGATTCATGGACAACAGCGCATTCCACGCCACATCACTCGGAGGCGCGGCCAGCACAAAAAAACAGGAGAGCACAACCACCGTGGTCATGGCCGGGCTCACCGCAAGGTCGGCCCGCCGCTGGTTGTGAATAGCTGCGGTGGCGGCGCTGTAGGCGCATAACACCCCCAGCGCGGCTATGCCGAACGACCCGGCGATAATTGCATCGCACACTTCGCGCCACACGCCGCCGAACAGGGAATCAAGCAGCCGGGGAAGGGCTGCGGCAGGAAAATCCCGAATGGTCAGCGCAAGGGCGCCCACCATGACCAGCGGCAGCACAAGAGCAAGCCCCCGCTGCATGGAAAGCAGCACAGGGTGGTTACTCAGCCGTCCGGCAATGTCCCGCACGGCTATGCGTACCCGCAGAAACCCTGTTCCTTCGCGTAAACGGCTCTCTCTGCCTGTCTTCACCGTGCCGGTCTGGCTGTCCATGCACCTTGCCCTTCTTTCGTATTATCGTGCTACGCCGCAGGTACCACATCGTCAAGAAGCGCATGCCCATGACAATCCGCATCCGGACCATCCATGCTGCCGCCCCCCCCGCCCTGTATACTCGGAACGGCTGCCGCCGTCACCCTCCCGCATCGCACCGCAACCCCGGCTTGCCGCAGTGCCAAAAGCGCAGTATCGTTGCCTGCCGGAGCGTTGTTTCCGGAAATTTTGCCGCGAATCGCCAAGAACGGAGACACCATGGAAGGACGCAAAGTCAGCGAAAGCGAAACCACCACCACGCACCGGGCACTGCCGGAAGATGCCAACCCGGCGGGCAACGTGCACGGCGGTGTCATTCTCAAGCAGATAGACCTTGCCGGAGCCGTCTGCGCCATGCGTCACGCCCGTGGCTGCACGGTGGTCACGGCCTCCATAGACCGCATGGAGTTCAAGGCCCCCGCCCATGTGGGCGAACTGCTCATTCTGCGGGCAAGCGTAAACATGGTAAGCTCCAAATCCATGGAAGTAGGCGTACGCGTGGAGGCGGAAAACCTGCTCACCGGCGACGTGCGCCATATCGCCTCGGCCTATCTCACCTTCGTTTCCATGGACGAACAACGCAAACCCACGCCCGCGCCGCCGCTGATTCTGGAAACTCCCACCCACGCCCGCCGCAACGAGGAAGCCAAACGCCGCCGCGCCCTGCGGCAGGAGGAACGCCTGCGCGAACGGCAGGCGCAGGAATCCATGGCGCAGGAGACGGCAACGGCGGCGGAGAGCACGCTCAAACCCAAATATCTGTACTGATGACGCACGAGCAGACCCTGGCACGCAATGCCGCCATTGTGGGCGGAGCCACCCTCGTTTCCCGCGTGCTGGGATTCGCGCGCGACTGCGCCGTGGCCGCCGTGCTGGGCGCAGGCCCCCTTGCAGATGCCTTTTTCATCGCCCTGCGGCTCCCCAACCTCATGCGCCGCCTGTTCGGAGAAGGCTCGCTCTCCCTTTCGCTGGTCAGCGAATTTTCCCACGTACGCCAGGCATCGGGCACAGACCGGGCCTACGCCATGGTGCGCGCCTGCCTTGCGTGGCTGGTGCTCATCCTCGGTGCCGTAAGCCTTGCCGCCCATGCGGGAGCCGCCTCCATAACCGCCGTTCTCGCCCCCGGCTTCCTTGCCGCGCCGGAGCTGTTCGCCCGCACGGCAGACCTTGTACGCCTGTGCTTTCCCTATGCCCCGCTCATCTGCGTCGCTGCCGTGTTTTCCGGCATACTGCAGGCGCAGGGGCATTTTCTTGTGCCCGCCCTTGTGCCCTGCGTGCTGAATGTGGCCCTCATCGCCGGGGCGTTCACGGCGCTGGCGGCAGACCTGCCCGTACCGGAAACACTGGGCGTCTGCCTGCTTGCGGCGGGTGTCCTGCAGGTGGCCATGCAACTGCCCGCGTTGCGCCGCAGGGGCTTTTCCCCGCGCGGCACCTGCTCCCTGAGCGATGAAGGCGCGCGCAGGGTGGGCAGCCGCATGCTCCCCGCCGTGTTCGGCGCGGCAGTCTATCAGGTCAGCATCGTGGTCACCACCATGCTCGCCTCACTGCTGCCGGAAGGCAGCATCTCGCATCTGTACTACGCAGACAGGCTTGTGCAGTTTCCCCTCGGCGTGTTCGGCCTTGCCGTGGGCACAGCAGCCCTGCCCGCCCTTGCCTCGCTGGCAGCCAAGGGCGACCATGCGGCCTTCCGGTCCACCCTTGCCACCTCAATGCGCCTGACCCTGTTCATCAGCCTTCCCGCCGCTGCGGGACTGGCGGGCATGGCAGAACCCATCGTAAACGTGCTGTTCGGCCGCGGTGCCTTCGGCCCGGCAGATGTGCACGGCACGGTGCTTGCGCTGTGGGGCTATGCGGCGGGGCTGCCGGCCTTTGCCGCCGCGCGCCCGCTGCTTGCGGCCTTCCACGCCCGGCGCGATGCCCGCACCCCCGTTGCCGCCGCCGTGGGCGGCCTGTTTGTCACCACCGCTTCCGGCCTTGCGCTCATGCAGCCCATGGGGCACACAGGCCTTGCCGTGGCGGTAACACTGGGGTCCTGGGCCAATGTACTCCTGCTTCACCACTTGCTTGCAAGGCGGGAACAAGCCCTGTTCGCCGCCGCAGACGCAAGAGCAGACAGCGCGTTGGCAAACCCCGCGCACACACCCCCTGCCCCCGTGCCCTTTCGAGATAACGTTGCCACGGCACCCTCCCCGGATAACGCTGCCACGGCGCCCTTCCCGGACAACGCGCCCCCCACCTACCGCTCTATGGAATACCGCCTGCCATGCCTCTACGCCGCCATGAGCGCGGGAGTGTTCGTCCTCTCCCGGGCATGCGTCCTGCTCGCCGGATCGTGGGCCTTGGCCGCCATTCCGATTATCATTGCATGCTACATGGTTACGGCACTATGGTTCCATAGTCCTGATATCTTTTTCCTGCGTCAGGCCCTGCGGGGACGTAACGGATAATCCGAAACGCCAGACGCGCGGGCATGCATAAAAAAAAGCATGTCACATGGTGCGCCGGGCTTTCTTTCGTGATATGAACACGCTGAAGACACTCTGTCGCGGTGCACACCACTCCACCGCCGGAAAGCCACGTATTCCGGCAAACCGCCCGAACGGGGCTTACGCATGAAGAACACCCGACATTACGGACTGAGCAGCCTGCAGGCAAAACTGGCCTTTCTTGTGGTCGCATCCTCCACGCTGGTTCTGCTGCTGTTCAGCGCGTGGGACTACCTCTCCGTCAGCAGGCAGAAATACAGTGAACTGGAAGAGTTCACCCGGCGGCTGGCAGAGCGCAGTGCCAGCATTCTGCTGCGCCCGGTATGGAACGTGGACGTGCGCGCGGTAGAATCCATCATGCTCTCAGAACTGACAGACCCGCGCATCCATGCCCTGCTGGTGCTGGAAGAGGATGGCCGCAACGTCTTCTTCGGCATGCAGAACGATGGCACCCGCCTGTTCACCGTTCCGGCGCAGCATACCGGAAACATGCTGCTCTATTCCGAAGAACTGCGCATGGAAGACCGCTTCGTGGGCAGCGTGCTGGTCATGGTGTCGTCAGACACCGTGCGCAAGGAGCTTTACGACCAGCTGGTTGCCACCGGGGCACGCACCATTGCCCTTGTTTCCCTGCTGGGCTGTATCATCCTGCTTGCGGCACGGCGCGTGGTAATCCGCCCCTTGCAGCACCTCTCAGACACCGCCCGCTCCATAACCGAAGATAAAATATACTCCGTACGGGCAGAAAAGGTGCACGATGACGAGATAGGCTCGCTCATCGACAGCTTTAACGACATGCTGGAGCGTATAGAAGCGCGCGACCAGATGCTGAACAACCGCCGCAAGCATCTGGAAGCCCTCGTGACAGAGCGCACGGTGGAACTGGAAGAAGCCCGGCAGCGGGCAGAAGATGCCAACAGGGCAAAAAGCGAATTTGTGGCCAACATGAGCCATGAACTGCGCACCCCCATGAACTCCATCATCGGCATGGCAGATATTGCAGAGCGCTCCGGACTATCCGCCAAACAACTGGAATACCTTAAAATTATCAAGACCTCCTCGCGGTCGCTGCTGGGCATTGTCAACGACATTCTGGATTTTTCCAAAATAGAGGCTCAGCGGCTCGAGCTGGAAATCATCCCCTTCGACCTGCGCACCGTGCTGGAAGAGGTAACAGACCTCTTCGGCGACCGGGTGGCGGAAAAAGGCGTGGAACTGGTGGCAGATGTCGATGCAGACGTGCCCTTCTGCTTTCTGGGCGATCCTTTGCGCATAAAGCAGGTGCTCATCAATCTGGTAACAAACGCCTTCAAGTTTACGGAGCAGGGCGAGGTGTGCATCGCCATCTCCTCCCGGCAGCAGACAGGCCAGCATGCCCGGCTTGACATTTCGGTACGCGACACGGGCATCGGCATCCGTGCAGACCGGCAGGCCCATGTGTTCGACATGTTCACGCAGGCAGATGGCTCCACCACCCGCAAATACGGCGGCACGGGCCTTGGGCTGGCCATTGCCCGCGAACTGGTTCAGCTCATGGGCGGCAGCATTTCCGTGGAGAGCGAAGAGGGCAAGGGCAGCACGTTCCGGTTCTCGGTGGAGTTGCCGTTGGCAGAAAACCAGTTGCGGGGGCAGTATGCACTCCCGCAAGACGTGTGCGCGCGCCCCGTGCTGCTTGTGGAAGACAACGTCAGCAACCGCAACGTCATAGAAAAAATGCTTTCTTCCATGGGCATGCGGTGCCAGTCCCTTGCGGACGGTCCTGCCGCGCTGGAAGTGCTGGAACACCGGGCGGGCGATTTCGGCCTGCTGCTGCTGGACTGGCGGCTCCCCGGCATGGACGGGCTGCAGTTGGTGGAAACCTTGCTGGCGCGCAAGGTTGCACTGCCCCCCGTTATGCTCATGACAGCCTTCGGGCGGGAAAACGAGGTGGAACGGGCAGAAAAACTGGGCATCCGCGCCTTCTTGCTCAAGCCTGTCAAAATTGCCTCGCTGCACCGCGTAATACTGGAAACCTTCGGCCACGCCGTGCAGCCTCCCGTAGAGGAAGCCGCCGTGCCGGAAGGCAACTTCGTGGGTGTGCGCGCCCTGCTGGTAGAAGACAACCTCATCAACCAGCATGTGGCGCGCGAGGTACTCGCCAGCGAAGGAATACACGTCACCATTGCGGATAATGGGCGCAAGGCGCTGGAGCACCTTGCCTCTGCCACCTTCGATGTGGTGCTCATGGACCTGCAGATGCCGGAGATGGATGGATTCGAAGCCACGCGCATCATCCGCAAATCGCCTGAATACGACCATCTGCCCATTATCGCCATGACCGCGCACGTCATGGATGAGGACAGGCACCTTGCCCTGAAAACGGGCATGAACGACTACGTTACCAAGCCCATAGAGCGCCGGGTGCTGTTCAGCGTTCTGCGCAAATGGCTCGGCGCGGGCAGCAGCCAGCAGAACGCCGACGCAACGGTCAGGCAGAACGGGGCGGGAGGTACGGACGGCAACGCTGAAACGGGCAACGCGGGCAACAAAAACTTTCTGGACAACGTGACGTTCCCGGACAATGCGGGCCACACATCCCACCCGAACAATCAGGACAATCAGGGCAATCAGAATAGTCAGGGCAGCAATCCGGGCACTCCGGCCCGAGAACGCTCCGTTTTTCCTTCTCCGCCCCAGGCTGGCGTTCCCCCGCAACCGCTCCCGTCCCCCGACCGGCAGCAAGTTCCGGAAGATACTGCCTGCACCCACCCCCTGCCCGACCTCATGCCCGGTCTGGATGTGACAGAAGGCGTGCAGCGGGTAAGCGGCAAGGAATGGCTGTACATGAAAATTCTGGAAGGATTTTTGGGTGCCTATGCCCATGCGGCAGAAGACATGCGCGCCCTCCACAGACAGGGCGATGCAGAATCCCTCAGCCGCAAGGCGCACACCGTGGCGGGTGCGGCAGGCAATGTTTCCGCCAATGCCCTGCGTCTGGTTGCGCTGGATGTGGAGCAGACCACACGTAAAAACTTTGACGCCGTCCCCCCCCTGCTGGACGAGCTGGAAAGCGAACTGCGCATCGCTTGCGATTCCATGCGCCACCTGCTGGAACTATGCCCGCAGGCCGCGCCTAAAGAGCACTGAGGAACTTTTCAGAACAGTTCAGAACTGGCAGAACGCATAACCACAAAAAAAAGCCCCGCTCGCGCGGGGCATTTTCATCTGAATGGGGCGAATGATGGGGATTGAACCCACGACAACACGGGCCACAACCGTGTGCTCTGCCAACTGAGCTACATCCGCCACAGACAAGAAGGGGCTTATACATGGAGCGCATGCCGTGGTCAAGTACATTTTCCCCGCGCCTAAAAATGATTTGCTCCCTGTCAAACGGCGGCGTACAAGGGATTGCCGCCCGGAACGCCCCCCCCCGACGGATGTCGGATACACCCCGGTGCAGCCCGCGTGCAATCTGCCGCAGACATACCTACTTCTACCCACAAGGGAGCAACATGGAAAAACTCGTCATCAAGGGCGGCGTGCCGCTCAAGGGTACGATCCGCATAAGCGGTGCAAAAAACGCCGCACTACCCATCCTCATGGCCTCCATCCTGCTGGAGGACCCCACCGTCTTCACCAACGTGCCCAACCTCAAGGATATCCGCACCACCATCAAGCTGCTGGAAATCCTTGGCTGCCCCGCCACCTTCACGGACGGCGTGGTACGCACCCGCCCCTGCGAACCCAAGCCGGAGGCGCCTTACGATCTGGTCAAGACCATGCGCGCCTCGGTGCTGTGCCTCGGCCCGCTGCTGGCACGGCTGGGCTACGCCAAGGTTGCCTACCCCGGCGGCTGCGCCATAGGCGCGCGCCCCGTAAACCTGCACCTCGCGGCGCTGGAACAGATGGGCGTTACCTTCGACCTTGATTCCGGCTACATCATCGGCAAGGTGGACAAACTGCGCGGCGCGCACATCGTGTTCGACAAGATCACCGTGGGCGGCACAGAAAACCTGCTCATGGCCGCCGCCCTTGCCGAAGGCGAAACCGTTCTCGAAAACTCCGCCCGCGAACCGGAAGTGGTGGACCTTGCCAACTTCCTCATCGCCTGCGGCGCAAAGATAGAAGGCCACGGCACCAACGTCATCCGCATTCAGGGCGTGCAGCGGCTGCACGGCTGCGAATACCCCATCATGCCCGACCGTATCGAGGCAGGCACCTTCATGGTTGCCGCCGCCATCACCCGCGGCGACCTGCTGCTGGAAAACTGCCCCGTGGAGGCGCTGGACGCCGTTATTTCCAAACTGCGCGAGATGGGCGTTCACGTCAGCCGCGAAGAAGGCGGACTGCGCGTGCGCCACACAGGCGACCTGCGCTCGGTGGATATAACCACCCAGCCCTACCCCGGTTTTCCCACGGATATGCAGGCCCAGTTCATGGCCCTGATGTGCGTTGCAGAAGGTGCCGGCATGGTAGAGGAAACCATTTTCGAAAACCGCTTCATGCACGTGCTGGAACTGGTGCGCATGGGTGCGGACGTGCGCCTTGTGGGCCGCACCGCCCGCATCAAGGGCGGTCGGGCACTCACCGGAGCCCCGGTCATGGCATCCGACCTTCGCGCCAGTGCCTCGCTTGTGCTGGCGGGCCTTGCCGCCTCCGGCGAAACCCATGTGCAGCGCATCTACCATCTGGACCGCGGCTATGAGCGCATTGAAGAAAAGCTCAACCCCGTGGGTGCCCGCATAGAGCGCATGCAGGAAACGGAAGAATAATCCGGGCCGCCCCGTGCAGCCAGCAGATACCCCCCGGCACCGTCCGGCAATCCGGCCGGATGTCAAACCGGATGTCATGCCGGATGTCATGCCGGACGCCACACCGGACGCCACGCCAAACCTGCCGTCCCTGCTTCCGTGGCAGTTCGCAGTGCTGGCATGGCTGTGCGGCATATGGTCCGTGCGATTTCCCGTGCCCGCCCTTGTGGCGGGCACGCTGCTTTTCGGAGCCTGCCTGCGGCCCCGGTATGGCACGTCCGCTCTCCGCCAGCATCTTTTCCACCGGCTCCACCGGGTCAGCCGCCTCCTGCCCGCCCCTCCGCCAGCCCCTGCATCCCCCCGCACCGTCCTCCCCACGGCTGCCGCCATGCTTCTGGCACTGTGCACAGGTATAGGCGCGGCACACCTTGCCCTGAACGCCCCACTCCCCACGCCCGGTTTCATGGACGCGCGCGAAAAGGTACGCATCACCGGCACCGTGTATGCCGTGCAGCCTGCCATGGCGGAGCGTTTGCAGGTTATTCTGGATGATGTGCGCTGCCAGCGCGACAACGGAGAAACCGTTTCCCTGCCGGGCCGCACCGTGTGGACATGGGATTCGCCCATGCCCGCCACCATGCCGCGCATAGGGCCGGGACAGCAGGTCTCGCTTACCCAGCGCATCAAGCCCGTGCGCGGCTTCCTGAACCCCGGCACGTGGGACAGCGGCCAATACTGGCGCGATCAGGGCGTGCTCTGGCGGGTATGGTCGCGGGGCAGCGGCTATGATCTTGCCATCTCCTGCACGCCTTCCGCCCTGTGGCAACTGCGCGAAACCCTGCGTACGCGTACCCTGAATGTTCTGGCGCAGGGCGCAGGCCCGCATAAACCAATCTCCGGTGCGGCAGCGGCCCCGGAATCTGATATGGCATCCGGACTGGTGTCCGGTCTGGTAACTGGTCAGGTATCCGGTAAGGCATCTGACTTGGCATCTGGCGCGACGCCTGGCCCGATCTCTGACGTAAAATCTGGCGTGACGTCTGACATGACATCAGGCCCGACGCCTGGACCGACACATAACCCGGCACCTGAACCGGATATGGCACCGGACCTCGCGCCGCACCTTACGGCAGACAAGCAACTGACCGACACCCCCCTGAGCGTTGTGCCCGCCCTGCTGTTCGGCGACCGCTTCCACATCACCTATGACCGCATGGAACAGCTCTCGCTGGCCTCCGTGTCCCACTCCCTCGCCCTTTCGGGAATGCACCTCGGCGTACTCTCCGGTCTGGGCTGGTGCCTTGCGTGGCTTGCGGGCCGCCTTTGCCCCGCCATTCTGCTGCGCCTGCCCCGCCCCAAACTCGCGGTGCTCTTTGCGGCACCGCTTGTGGCGGGATACGTATGGCTCGGCGGCGCAACCCCCTCGCTCCTGCGTGCCGCCCTCATGTTTGCGTGCTGGGGCCTGCTGCTGTGGCGCAACCGCCCGCGCGTGCTGCTGGACGGCGTGTTCATGGCCGTGGCCCTCATCACCCTGCACAACCCCCTCGCTCTGTTCGACCTGCGGTTGCAGCTTTCCGCCCTTGCCGTGCTCTCGCTGGCCCTGCTTCTCAACCCCGTCAACGCAGCGCTGCGCCGCCTGCCCCCGTTCCGCACTATACACACTGACAAAAGGGTACAGGCCCCGCACGGTCTTCCCGCAGGCTCCCTTTCCGGCGCACAACGGGGGCTGTTCCATACTTCAGCAAGCATTTCAGGCCGCGTTTCGGGGCTTGGCCACCTGCTGCGCAACGGCACAGCCGGGCTGCTGGCCGCCAACCTGTGCATACAGCTCGGCATGCTGCCCGTGGTGGTCTGGAATTTCAACACCGTCAGCCCATGGTTCCTGCTCAACCTGCTCTGGCTGCCCGTGCTGGGCATGATCACGCTTCCCGCCAGCCTCGCGGGGTTCGCCTTCAGCCAGATGGCTGCCCTGCCGCTGGCAGATGCCACGCAGGCCATGGCGGCATGGAGCTTCCGGCTCGCCGCCCAGCCCGTCACCCTGCTCTTTGACGGGCTGGATGCGCTCCAGCAGGCCGGATGGCTGCGCCCGCATCTGTCCCTGCGCCCGCACTGGCTTTCCATAACCGGCTACTGGTGCGTGCTGCTCTTTGTGGCTACGGCCTTCACCCGCCACAGCCGGACTGCGGCAGCGGGCATGCTGCTGGGCCTGTGCCTGCTCTGCGCCCCGCTTGCAACGCGCCTTTCAGACGCCACCGGCCCCCTGAACGGCGGCACGGGCGGCGTCTCCCTTACCCTGCTGGACGTGGGCCAGGGGCAGGCCGCCCTCATCACCCTGCCCCATGAACAACGCATCCTCGTAGACGGCGGCGGCTTCGGCCTTTCCGGGTTCGACACAGGCAAATCACTGGTGGTACCCACGCTTACATGGCGCATGCCACCCGCGCTGCATGGCATCGCCAACTCCCATCCGGATACCGACCACCTGCAAGGCCTCATCTATCCGCTGCGCCACGCCCGCGTGCAGCGTTACGCAGGGAACGGGCAGCCCGGCTCCCATGCCAATGAAGGCCTGCTCAGCTCCGCTCTGGCTTCGGCAGGGTTGTCGCATGAGGCCTTGTATGCAGGCGATGTGCTGTGGGAAGACAACGGCTTGCGGCTGGAAGTGCTGCACCCCCCGCGCCGCAGTGGGCAGGCGCGCAACGCTGCCGGACAGGAGAAACCCCTCTCCGCCAACAACGCCGCACTGGTGCTGCGCCTTGTGCATCACGGGCGCGGTCTTGCGCTGCTCATGGGCGACCTTGAACGGCAGGGCCTGCGGACCCTGCTGGGCTCCGGGGCAGATCTCTCCGCCGAGGTGCTGGTGCTGCCGCATCACGGGGCGCGTTCCAGCCTCATGCCGGAACTCTACGCGGCAGTGCGCCCGCACTACGCCATAAGTTCCACGGGGCAGCTTAACCAGTGGAACTTCCCCTCCCCGGCGGTACGTGCGGCTCTGGCGGACATGGGCATCCCCCTGTACGATACGGCCCGCCACGGACAAATCCGCGTGCACTGGCCTTCGGGCTCCCTGCCCCTGCGGGAACAGACTGCAAACCTGCCACCGGGAACACCCGCTGGACAGCCGGAAGCAAAAACGCAGGCAAAGGCGGACACCATGCCCGCACATTTGGCCGGAAAAGACTCCGCGCAACAAGGGAATACCCCCCCGCCGCGCCTCACCACGGTCACAGGCGCGCCTCCCCTGCCGTAGCCGCGCCGCACGCAGGAAAAAAAAGAACGGCACCCCGCAGTGCTGCGGGATGCCGCCAGATGCCGGCGTTCAGGCTCCCCTCTAAATGCCGCAAAATTCCTTACATGCCGTTCTTTTTCACAGATTGCGCCACCCTGAGCTTAAGCTCCGAAAGGTCTACAGACTTAACCACATAATAGTCCGCCGCAATGGATTTAAGATCGTGCTGAAAACTGTCGTATGCCGTGCTGAGTATGACGGGCAGCTCCTGATCCTTGCCGCGTATCTGCTGCAGCAGGTCCAGCCCGGAAATGTCGGGGCCGAGCTTGATGTCCAGTATGACCACGCGGGGCTTTTCCCGCTCTATCACCGCAAGGATGGACTCCTGCCCGTCCGACGTGGCGACGACGTAGCCGTCCGCTTCCAACTCTTCCTGATAGAGCATACGGATGTGCTTTTCGTCATCGACAACGAGAATCTTATTGCTGGACATGGAAACCTCCACGGGAAAGCCGTCTCTCTGGGTTCTCGGCGCTCTTGGGGTTCACGGGCGATGCGCGCACAGTATATCTCACCCGCCGGAGATACTCCGGGCAATTATTTTCAGGTAATATCCTTATAGTATTACAGGAGCGCGTGCGTGACAAGCAACCGCACGCGAAAAGGGGAAATTCTCCCCCGCAGGGCACGGCATCACCCGCCTTGCCAATCACCCAGATTCGCGTAAGTTCCCCCTCAGGCAGAAACCGGCAAAGCCCATCCCGCTTCGCAATGCGGTATGGCACAACCTCAAACTCACCGGAAATTCGCATGACCCATCCACCAGAACACCAGTCCCCTGCGCCGCGCGGCGTAACGGTGCTCCTCCAGCCTTCAGGCAAAACCTGCGTGGTGCCTCCCAAGCCCGTGCATGTGGTGCTGGCGCAGCTGAACATTCGCCCCACCACGGTGCTGGTCATCCGTGAAGGCGGCCTGCTCACCCCGGACACAGCCTTGAAAAACGGCGACAGCATCATCGTGCGCACCGTGGTTTCCAGCGGCTAACCCCCTTCACCGGCCCGGCTTCCCTTCAAAACGGGAGCCGCACACAAGCAACAAGGATACCCCCCATGAAATGCAAACGCTGCAAAGCCCCGGCCGTGGTCGCGCTGCCCAGCCACAACACGGGCTTCTGCCCCGACTGCTTCGACCTGTTCTTCACCCGGCAGGTGGAGCGGGGCATACATTCCGAAAAACTCTTCACGCATGAAGACCGCATCCTCATCGCCCTTTCCGGCGGCAAGGATTCGCTCGCCTGCGCCCTTGTGCTCAAAAGGCTCGGCTACAATGTGACCGGCCTGCACATAGACCTGTCCATCCCCAACAGCTCGCAGGCCGCGCGCGGCACCGTAGAGAGCTTCTGCTCGGAGAACGGCATTCCCCTCATCGTCAAAGAGATGGCGCAGGAAGGGCTTGCCATCCCCGATGTGAAGAAGCGGCTGAACCGGCCCATATGTTCCGCCTGCGGCAAGATCAAACGCTACTACTTCAACAAAACCGCGCTGGACGAAAACTTCACCGTGCTCGCCACCGGACACAATCTGGATGACGAAATAGCCCGCCTTTTCTCCAATGTGCTGCGCTGGGACGTGGGCTACCTCAGCGATCAGGGTCCCCTGCTGGAAGCCGACAGCGGCTTTGCCCGCAAGGTCAAGCCCCTGTTCCGCCTCTCGGAGTATGAAACGGCCAACTGGTCCTACCTGCAGGGCATTCCCTACCATTACGCGCCCTGCCCCTATTCGCAGGGGGCCAGCTTCACCTCCTACAAAAAGCTGTGGGCCGATCTGGAAGAAGAGATGCCCGGCCGCAAGCTGGCCTTCTATCTGGGCTTTCTGGAACGCGGCAAGGCACCCTTTGTGCGGCAGGAAGCCGTAACAGGCGACACCCTCGCCCCCTGCACCTCCTGCGGCTACCCCACCTCGGCAGAGGTCTGCGGCGTGTGCCGCATCCGCGATGCCGTGGCCCAGCAAGATTAGTCGTATACCGCTCCTGCAAACAGAAAAGGCCCGCTGCGCAACCACGCGGCGGGCCTTTCTTCATTCGTGAGCAGGATGTTTTCTTCCTGTATCCCCCCTACATCATGGAAGGCAGCCACGTGGCCAGACCGGGGAACACCAGCAGCAACGCCACGCAGAACACATAGGCGGCGATAAAGTATCCCACGCCCCGGAACACGCGGTCTATGGGCACTTCCGGCGCGGCAGACGCCACCACAAAAGCCGTCACGCCCACGGGCGGCGTAATGGCCCCCATGGTCGTCACCACGGTGATAAGCACGCTGAACCATATGGGGTCGTACTGCATGGCCTCCACCACGGGAAAGAAAATGGGAATGGTCACCAGCAGCAGGGCCAGGGCGTCCATAATCATGCCGCCCACCGTATAGATGCCGCAGATAAGCAGGATGATGACCACAGGCGGCAGGGCAAGTCCGGCAATCCACTCCGCCACGGCAAACGGAAGATGCGTAACGGCCAGAAACTTGCCGTAGATGACCGCGCCCAACAGAATAACCATGATCATGGAGGATATGCGCAGGGTGTCACTCACGGAGTTGATGAACTTGCGCACGCTCATGTGGCCGGAAACGGCGCTTATGAGCAGGGCCAGCGCGGCCCCTGCCGCCCCCGCCTCCGTGGGGGTAAACAGGCCGAAGAACAGCCCGCCCATAACCAGCAGAAACAGCACCACTATTTCTGCGGAACCGGGCAGCGAGGCAAATCGTTCACGCCACGTGGCGGTCGGACCGGCAGGCCCCCACGAGGGATGACGCTTGCACAAAAACATGATGGTAAACACAAACAGGCACATGAGCAGCATACCGGGCAGCAGCCCGCCCATGAACAGCTTGGCAATGGATTCACCCGTCTGCAGCCCGATGACAATAAGCACCACGCTGGGCGGAATAAGCACCCCCAGCGTTGCTCCGGCCGCCACCGTGCCTGTGGAAAGGATGGCGTTGTAGCCATACTTGCGCATTTCCGGCAGGGCCACCGTAGACATGGTCGCCGCTGTTGCGGTGTTAGACCCGCAAATGGCGGAAAAGCCCGCACAGGCCAGCACCGTGGCAATGGCTATACCGCCCTGAATATGCCCGAACCACGCATACACGGCCTTGTACAGCCGCTCGTTCACCCCGGAGTGGAAGCATATCTGCCCCATGAGGATAAAGAAGGGAATCACGGTCAGGCCGTAGCTGGAAAAAACGCTCCACACCTCTCCGCCCAGCATGCTCATGGCGGGACCGCGCCCCATGACCATGGCGTAGCCGCCAAGGCCGATAACAGCCATGGCAAAGCCCACAGGAATGCGCGAGATGAGAATAGCCCCCAGCAGAACAACAACGGAAAGCAGGCCAGCGGTTACGGGCTCCACAGCCTACACCTCCTCTGCAAGAAAAACAGTTTTGCAGAAGGCCACCACCAGCACATACCCCATGGCCAGGCACCCCAGCGCCACGGCCTGCACAAAGGGATAATAGACTATCTGGAGCGTTTCCGAGAGTTCACCCATATCCACAATAAACGCCGCAAGCCCTTCCAATTCCACAGCCGCATAGAGGAAAAACGCCGCAGAGGCCAGATGCACGGCGGCATCAAGGGCCAGCCGCACCCTGCGGCTGAACCGGGCTATGAAAAAGGCCACAAAGATGTGGCTGCGCGACTGCTGCGCATAGGCCAGTGAAAAAGCAGCCACCACCGCCCCCATAAAGCCTATGAGCTCAAAGGTGCCCTTCAGGGGCGCGCCAAAGGCCCTGCCTACCATGTTCCAGCAGGCAAGCAGCATCATGGCGGTAAGGGTAAGCCCCGCAAAAATCGCCAGCACGTGCGAGATACGCGCGCCTGTCCTGTCCATAAAACCCAGCAGGGAATGTTTCATACTCTCGTCTTCCGGTTTCTTCCGGCATTCTTCCGGCTTTCTTCCCGCCGCATCTGATTGCGTGGGCCACTTCTTTCCAGCTCTGGTCATTCCTGTCCAGTTTTAGCCAGTCCTGCCCAATTCTGCCCAATTCTGCCCGGTTCTGCCCGGTTCTGCCCGGTTTGGCTCAGGTTCGGTTCAGATTCGGGTCGGGGGCCTCATGCGGTCATAATGTGGCACGGTGCGCGCGCCGCCAGCGGGCGCGGGGTTATAAAAAGCCGTGTCCGCCCCGGCGCAACCGCAGGGGGTTCGCCGGGGCGGACGGCATATGTCTTCACACGGGGTTATTGCTCGTAGGTGGCCTTCAGCGCCGCCACATCGTTCAGCACGGCCTGCGCGTCTATACCGGCCTTGGCCGCTGCGGCAATCCACTCGTCAATGAGCGGAGCGGTAAGTCTGGCAATCTCGGCCTGCACCGCATCATCAAAGGTATACACTTCCACGTTGTAGGTTTCCTTGGACCACGCAAGGGCGGTCTCCACGTGGGTGTCCATATACTGTCCGGTCCACTGGGCCTGCTCGGCGGAAAGGTCGTCAAACACCTTCTTCACGTCCTCGGGCAGGCTGTCCCAGCGCTTCTTGTTCATAATCACCGCAAAGGGATACACAGGCAGGTTTGCCACGGTTTCATACTTGCACATCTCGGCAAACTTCATGTCTTTCAGCACCTCAAAGGAGGTGAGCAGACCTTGGATAATACCCTTCTGCACGGCTTCCGGCACTTCGGGCATGGGCATGGATACCGGAGTGGCTCCCAGGCGTTCCAGCACGGAGGAAATAAGGCCCGCGCCGCGGATTTCCGTACCCTTCAGATCCGCAAGGGTGCGGATGGGCTTCTTGGCCATGAACTGAGAAGGGGCCGATGTGAACATGGTCAGCACCTTCACCTTGTCCAGTTCCGCAGGCTGGTGCTTGGCGTACAGGTCCCAAGCCGTGCGCGAGGCGGATTCCGCAGAGGTGAACCCGTGGGGCAGTTCCATGACGCTGAGCAGCGGGAACACGCCGGGGTGGTAGGCAAGGCTTATACAGCCTATGTCCGCCTGTCCCTGCATGACGCCGCGCAGCATGTTCTTGGCGTCCAGCAGCGTGGAACCGGGATAGGTGGTCACCTGCACCACGCCGCCCGTGCGGGTGGCCACTTCCTGTGCCCAGCGCTCCATCTGCACACAGGGGAAGGTGGGTGCCGGGGGGAAGTTGGCATACTTGAGGGCGATTTCAGAAGCCTGCGCCCCGGAAACAGCCATGAACGACATCACGAAAATCATCATAAGGGCAGCAATGCCCGCCCGCAGTCCTTTCATCATGCTCTCCCTCGCTCTCCCTCTGGTGCTAGGTTCCTCGCGGCCACGCGCCGCCTGCCGCCTTTTCGCGCAAACGGGCACGGCAAAGGCCCATGCCGGTACATCCGGCATGGGTCTGCATACCCAAAGAGCACGGGCTAAAGCAAGGTCTTTTTACAAAAACGGAAGATGCAAACCGGGTGCGTCCGAGTGTTTCCGGGCGCTTCCGAGTGCTTCCGGGTGCGTCGGCTCCCCCCGGCTCACCCCAACTCGGCCCAGTTCTCCCCAGTTCTGCTCAGTACTGCCCAGTTTTGCAAGGCCCCGTGCGGCTAGATGCGCATTCCCAGAGGCGAACGCGGCAACGCCGCCAGTCCCGCAAGGGCGGGATGCAGGGGAAACCGCAGCGGAAACGGTTTGCGAAAGGCAAGGGGGGCGCGCCCGCAGCACAGGGCCTTGGCATCGCGCAGCGACTGCTCCCCAATGGGGTCCAGCCCGGTAACGGGCGAATCATACGGGTCGGAAAGCACGGAGACCACTGCCCGCAGGCTGGCGTCCATCATGGAACCGAACAGTTCCGTATCCTGCGCCTCCGGGGCAATGCGGCGGAACAGTCTCAGCGAGGTGCGCCACGGCATGCCGCCCGCCAGTGCCACGCTGTGCTTGAACACCTGCTTCTTGAGCATAAACGGCACCCTGCCCGCGCTGGTGGCGCTGCACAGGGTGGTATCGGCATCCTTGGCGTGGGCATTTTCAAACAGACGCAGGGCAATGCGGGTATCCCAGCGCACCAGCCGGTCTGCCTGTGCCTCAATGTACACATGGCTCAGCTTGCCGGAGCCCGGCGTGGCACTGAGCATGGCGGGCACATAGTTGTTATGCGCCACAATGTCTGCCGCAAGGTGCGAAAGGTAGCCCAGCGCATACGCCTTCAGGCGCGGTGCGCGTGCGCTGTCCAGCAGCTTGCGGCCCGTTTCCCAGTTGTGGCTGTGGCCCGGCTTAAAGGCGCAGCCCTTGCCGATGAAGATATCGGCAGAAAGGCAGCCGTACAAAAAGGCTTCCCTGTGGGATGCGATGAGCTGTCCCGTCAGGGCGGGCAGCACTCCGGTGTTGGCAAACAGCCAGTTGGCGGTGGCCATATGCACGCCCGGCCCCCATGCGAAGGCATCAGCGGGAACAAGGGCAAGCACGGCAGCCATGCAGGCAATGGCGCAGAAGAACAGGCCTCGTGCGCGGGAGGGGTGTGTCATCTCTGAACATTCTCCGGGGAACCCGCGTAGCGTTCCCTGTGGTTTGCGCAAGCCATCATGCGGTGCGCGAGGCAGGATAGTAATACTCCAGCGCGCCGTGTCAACACCATTCCGCACGCCACAACATACAACATTTCAGCATGTTACGCAGACACGCCTGCCCGCCTCCCGCGGGCGTGCAAAAAGACCAATAGTTAAGCCAGATTGCGCCTGCCGCGCCCGCAGCCCCTGTCTCGCTCTTTTCCCGTATGTCGGCAAAAAAAGGACAAAATGGATCGTTGCGGCTACATGTAGGGAGAAAAAAGCCAGAAAAAGGCGTCCCGCAACCGTACAGGCAGAGAGCGACTGTCCACCTCCTCCAGCGTCACCTCGCGGGATGCGCGCTGAATCCTGTCAAAGTGGCGGCTCATCTGGCGGCCCATGTTCACATCCAGCACTTCCACCGTAAGCTCAAAATTCAGCCGCAGGCTGCGCGGGTCCATGTTGGCGGACCCCACATGCAGGTAGCTGCCGTCCACGATGAGCAACTTGGTATGACAGAACGGCGGCGGCTGGTAGAACACGCGCACCCCGCGTTGCAGCAGTTCCCAGAGCATGTTGCGCGTGGCCCAGTGCACAAAGGGCAGATTGTTCTTGCCGGGCAGCACGATGCGCACGTCCACCCCGCGCAGCACGGCAGATTGCAGCGCGCTCATCAGGTCGCGCGAGGGCAGGAAGTAGGGCGTCATTATGCGCACAGACCGCCGCGCCGTGGAAATAACCGCAATGATGACAGAGGCCATCGGGTCCAGCGGATTATCCGGCCCGTCGGTTATCACTCTGCACAGGCAGTCGCCCTCGCACTGTTCGTGTATGGGCAGCGGGGCGGTGTATCTGCCGGTGGCAACCCCCCAGTCTTCCAGAAACGCGCCCTGCAACTGCGCCACAACAGGTCCCATGAACCGGAAGTGCACATCCGTAACGCGTCGGGGATTATCATTATCCGCCAGATGTCGCCTGCCTATGTTCATGCCCCCGGTAAAGCCCACCAAACCGTCCGTCACCAGCACCTTGCGGTGGTTGCGCAGGTTAATGCTTAACTGCGGGGGGATGAGGCGCGGCGGCAGGAATATGGCCACCGGAACCCCCTGCCGCCGCAGCAGGGTCGAGGCACGGGGCCAACTGTATTTCTCGCCCACGCCGTCAATAAGCACCCGCACGTCCACGCCACGTCGCACGGCGCGGGCAAGGGCATCCACAAACGCCCGGCCCTGCGGCCCTGTTTCCATGATGTAGGTAGAAAGATACACGCATGTCTGCGCCTGTTCTATGGCCTGCAACATGCGGGGAAACGCCTGTTCGCCGTTAAAGAGCGGCTCCATGCAGTTGCCCCCGCACAGCGGCATGCCCGTTGCCGAGCGGCCCACCCGCTCAAATTCACGGTAACGCGGGGGAATATGAAACTCGTCCAGCGCGCCCACGGGCACCAGCGGTTCCGGTCCGCCATGCAGCCATTCCCTGCCCACATGCTGTGCCAGTGCCTCTTCCCGCAGCTTCAGCGCGCTGCGGCGCACCCGGTTTATGCCGAACACATAATAGAGCAGCGGTCCGGCTATGGGAAAGGTCAGGCACACCGCCACCCAGCCCAGCGCGGCGCGTGGTTCGCGCTTGTGCACCAGCGCGTGCCCTGCCACGGCGGCAGCCATAATGAATGTAAGGGGTATGAGCAGCCAGACCAAAGTGTTCATGCGTGGGTACCAAATCGCCCCGTCAGGGTTTGCCGGAAGCACACGCAACCCGCCGTGCACCTTCCAGATTTGTGCCTCCATGCTAACGGCATTCGGGTACAAAATCCATCCTTCTTGCAAGACGGACCAATATAGGGGAAGGTTCGTCCTTAATCGCAACCTCCGGGCCACGCGCCCGCTGCATACAGGAGCCGCCATGAACACTGCCCGCTATACAGAACGCCGCGAACGCCTGCGCGCCCTCATGCGCGAAAAAGACCTGGACGCCCTGCTCATAAGCCACGAGGCAAACAGATACTATCTTTCCGGTTTCGAACTGCACGACCCGCAGAAGAATGAGACCAGCGGCTACCTTCTCCTCACGGCAGACGGTAAAGACTGGCTGTGCACAGACGCCCGCTACAAAGACGCCGCCGCCCGCCTGTGGGACCGCGATCGCATCTTCATCTACACCGGGCGCACCGCCGCAGAGATGAACCAGCTCATCAGGGAAACGCTTCCCAAGGCAGAGGGCGTGGTGGGATTCGAGGCCAAGTCGCTGAGCGTGGCCTTTTTCGAACAGCTTTCGGACGGGCTTTCCATGACGCGGGCGGACGGGCTTGCGGAGCAGTTGCGCATCATCAAGGAACCGGAAGAGATAGAACGCCTGCGCCGCGCCTGCGCGCTGAACCACCAGCTCATGGAGTGGGTGCCCTCAGTGTGCCGCCCGGGACGCACGGAAGCTGCCGTGGCGTGGGATATAGAAAAATTCTTCCGCGAAAACGGCGCCTCGGCCCTGTCTTTCGATTCCATCGTCGCCGTGGGGCCCAACGCCGCGCTGCCGCACGCCATCCCCGGTTCAACCGTCATCACCGACAACTGCCCCGTGCTCATAGACGTGGGCTGCCGCGTGGACGACTACTGCTCGGACCAGACCCGCACCCTCTGGGTGGGCGACAGGCCCACCGATGCCTTCCGCCGAACCATGGACCTCGTACGCAGGGCGCAAGTCGCGGCCATACGCGCCATGCGGCCCGGCATGAAGGTGGCGGAAGTCCATGCCTGCGCGCACAAGGTGTTTGCCGATGCAGGCGAGGCACCGCACTTCACCCACTCCCTCGGCCACGGCATAGGGCTGGAAACGCATGAAGCACCGGGCCTGAGCCCCCGCGTGGATGCCGAACTCCGCCCCGGCATGGTGGTCACCGTGGAACCGGGCCTCTATTACCCCCAATGGGGCGGCATCCGCTGGGAATACATGGTCCTGGTCACGGAAGACGGCGTGGAGGTGCTGTAGCGGCGCGGAAATTGCCCCGCAAAGGGGCCGTTACCGCCCGCTGAACTTCACGCCGCCCTTGCCCAGCAGGTCGTGCAGGTGGATGACGCCCGCAAGCGACATATCCGGCTGCACCACGGGCAGCACGGTTATGGCCCGCGCCTCCATCACGTCCAGAAGCTCCGCCACGGACTGCGCGGGCGTGGCATGCAGCGGGCTGCGTACCATCAGGGTATGCGCGGGGGCATCCATGTCCATGATTCCCCGGCACAGCATGCGGCGCACATCGCCGTCGGTAATAATGCCGGAGAGCCTGCCCGCAGCATCGGTCAGAATCACCGCGCCCAGCCTGCCCGCGTCCAGCACCTCAAGAGCCTGCCGTATGGAAACGCTCTCCGGGGCGCAGGGCGCATCGGCATGCATGAGGCTGCTCACCCGCAGTGAGAGCCGCTGCCCCAGCGAACCGCCGGGATGATACTTACGAAAATCGTCCGCCGTGAACGACTTCCAGTGGATAAGACACACGGCAAGGGCATCGCCCACTGCCAGTGCCGCCGTGGTGGATGCCGTGGGCGCAAGGTCCAGAGGGCACGCCTCGCGGGGCACGCCGGTGTCTATCACCACATCGGAAAGCCTGCCCATGGTGGAATCCGGCCTCCCTGTCAGGCTGACGATGGAAACCCCCAGCGACCGCATGGTCGGCAGCACGGCGTTCAGTTCGTCCGTCTCGCCGCTGTTCGATATGGCGAGCACCACGTCCTCATTGCGGATCATGCCCAGATCGCCGTGGGCACCTTCCACCGGATGCAGAAAAAACGAGGGCGTGCCTGTGGAAGAAAAGGTGGCGGCAAGCTTGCGTCCCACAAGGCCGGACTTGCCCAGGCCCGTCACCACCACCCTTCCGGCGCACTGCGCCAGCAGGGTCACGGCGTCCACAAACGGCCCGTTCAGGCGGTCGCGCACAGCCTTCAGGCCTTCTATTTCAATATTCAGCACGTCCTGACCCAGTTCAAGCCAGTCGGTGCGGGGGGCGCATGATGGATGCTGCATTATGGTCCGAATGCCTGCACAGGCGGCTGCCGCAGGGCGGCGCGCCGGGTGCGGCGGGTTGTTCCACGCGTAATGGCGCGGGGTTGTCTCTACGCAGGGGGACTATAGTCCCTGATGACACGAAGGGCAACAGCCGCCGTTTCCGTTCTGGGTCTGCAAGGCGCAAGAACGGTGCAGGACCGCTGCGTATACAGACATACGAAGGGTCTGCACCGTTCGCGGCAACACAGCAGACCGCCCTTTTTCAACATCCTGTAACATCCCTCAACATCCATCAACATGCACAGGCCGTTCAAAAAGGGCGGGATGTAAGGCGCAAGAACGGTGCAGGGCCGCTGCCTATACAGACATACGTAAGGGTCTGCACCGTTCGCGGCAACACAGCAGACCGCCCTTTTTCAACATCCTGTAACATCCATCAACATCCATCAACATGCACAGGCCGTTCAAAAAGGGCGGGATGTAAGGCGCAAGAACGGTGCAGGGCCGCTGCGTATACAGACATACGTAAGGGTCTGCACCGTTCGCGGCAACGCAGCAGACCGCCCTTTTTCAACGGCCTGTCATGCGGTGAGGAAACAGCCTTCCATAGCCTTGCGGGCAAGCCCCTCGCCCGCCTGCTCGTACATGTTAAAGGCGGTGCACACTCCTATTGCCGAAAGTTCTTCCACTTCTTCCGGATAGCGGGCTATGGCGGCAACCTGACACTCAAAGCCCAGATTCTTCAGCTGATGGGCTGCGTACATGTTGCCCTGATGGTTGGGCATAGCCAGAATCACCAGTTCAAGCCCGGTGTCGCTGCGCAGCTTCAGCCAGAATTCTGTGTCGCAGGCATCGCCCAGCAGCACGTTGCGCCCCTGGCTGCGGTTAAAGTCCACGCGTTCCGGCGTGTGGTCCACGCCGCAGATGCTTTTCCCGAAGGTGGGCACCAGCCCGTCGTAGGCACCCGCGCCTATGCGTCCCATGCCGAAGACAACCGCGCGCACGGACCCCAGATCAATAGGGGCATCGTGCGGATGGCAGAAGCCCCGTTCAAAGCGGCGCAACCAGCCGAACATGCTGCGGTACACTTTTTCGGAATGGGTGCTGAGCGGAGAAGATACCGCAAAACTCAGGCTCACGGTCATGGCCATTACCAGCAGCCAGTCCTGCGAGAGTATCCCCTGCCCTGCCGCAATGGCGGTGACGATGAGGCCGAATTCGGAATAGTTGGTCAGCGAGAGCGAAGAGAACAGGCTGGTACGCGCACGAATGCCGAACCAGCTCACAATGGCGTGATAGATTCCCGTCTTCACGGGCAGCACAAGGCACAGCAGCACCGCCACCAGCAGCATCTCCCCTGTGGGCAGCCCGCCCATGCCCACAGACAGGAAAAAGCCCACCAGCATCAGTTCCTTGAACCCGAACAGTGCCTTGGAAAGTTCAGACGCCCTGCGGTGTCCGGCAATGAGCACGCCTACAACCAGAGCTCCCAGGTCGGGCTTCAGCCCCACCAGCGAAAATCCTTCAGCCCCTACGCCCAGCGCAATGAACAGTCCGCACAGTATAAACAGCTCGCCCCTGCCCGCCACGTCCAGCAGCCTGTAGAACACCGGCCGCAACAGCGGCAGCGCAAGCACGCACACCGCCCACGGGCTGGGAATCTTGCCCTCCGAGGCACTGAGAAACAGCACCGCAAAGAGGTCCTGCATGATCAAAATGCCTATGGCGATGCGCCCGTAAAAGGCGGTCAGGTCGCCCTTGTCTTCCAGCACCTTCACCGCGAACACCGTGCTGGAAAAGGACAGCGCAAAGCCGAGTATGACCACCGTGGCCAGCGACATTTCCATGAACGGCGCGCCCAGCCCGAACTGAAGCAGCAGCAGAACGCCGCACATAAACACGGTGGTGACGATCATCTGGACCGTCGTGCTTGCCCATATTTCCGCCTTCAGCAGCCCGCGCACATCCAGCTTCAGCCCTATGGAGAACAGGAGCAGCGTAATGCCCAGATCCGCCACAAAGTCCAGCCCGGGGGGCGGGGTCAGCCCCGCCATGTTATAGGCGAAACCGGCCACCAAAAAGCCCACCATGGGCGGCAGCCCCACCCGCGAGAGCACAAGCCCGAAGGCAAAGGCAAAACTGACCAGAATAACAAGCATCCCATCCTCCCGTGCATATGCGAGAAGACGGTCTTCCGCCCGGACTCCCCCGTGGCGGCGCGGCCGTCTTCCCGAATTGTTCCGTCCCGGACGGTGGTTTAGAAAACCTTACTCCGTCTTGGCCTCACGCAGCCGCAGACCAAGCTCGCGCAACTGACGTGCGGAAACCTCAGAAGGCGCGTCCGTCATCAGGCAGGTGGCCTTCTGCGTCTTGGGGAAGGCAATAACATCGCGTATGGACGGCGACCCCGTGAGCAGCATCACCAGCCGGTCCATGCCAAAGGCAATACCGCCGTGGGGCGGCGCGCCAAATTCAAAGGCGTCCATAAGGAACCCGAACTGCTTCTGCGCTTCCTCGCGGCTGAAGCCCAGCGCGTCAAACATGTGTTCCTGCTGCGCCCGGTTGTGTATGCGTATGGAACCGCCGCCCACCTCGCTGCCGTTCAGCACAAGGTCATAGGCGCGGGCTTTGGCCTTGCCGGGGTCAGAAACCATCAGCTCCTCCTGTCCCACCTGCACGGCGGTGAAGGGATGGTGGCAGGCCACATAGCGCTTTTCTTCCGCATCGTACTCAAACAGCGGGAAATCTGTCACCCACAGGAAATTGAAGGTGTTCTCCGGAATAAGCCCGAACCGGCGCGCCACTTCCAGCCGCAGATTGCCCAGCGCGCTGTTGCACATATCCGGCGCACCCGCCTGAAAGAACACAATATCACCCACCTCAAGCCCCAGTGCCTCGGTCAGGTTCTGCTTTTCGCCGTCGGAAAGGAACTTGGCAAAGGGCGACTGCCACTCGTCCGCCTTGATCTTGATCCACGCAAGCCCCTGTGCGCCGTATATCTTCACAAAGTCGGTGAACACATCAATTTCCTTGCGGGAAAGCTCTCCCCCGCCCGGAATGCGCATGGCCTTCACCATCTCAGCCTTGGCAAACACCTTGAACTCGGACTCACGGAAGATGCCGCTCACTTCCTTCAGCTTCAGGTCAAACCGGGTATCCGGCTTGTCCACGCCGTAGTCGCGCATGGCGTCTTCATAGGTCATACGCGGGAAGGGAGCCGTAAGCTCCACGTCCAGACACTCCTTGAACACGCGGGCAACCAGCCCTTCGGCCATGGTCTGCACCTGCGCCTCGTCCACAAAGCTCATTTCGATATCAATCTGGGTGAATTCCGGCTGGCGGTCCGCACGCAGGTCTTCATCGCGGAAGCAGCGCACAATCTGATAATAGCGGTCCATGCCCGCCACCATCAGCAACTGCTTGAAAATCTGGGGCGACTGCGGCAACGCGTAGAACATGCCCTGATTGACGCGGCTGGGCACCAGAAAGTCGCGCGCACCTTCCGGCGTGGACTTGGTAAGGCACGGCGTTTCCACCTCAAGGAAATTCAGTTCGTCCAGATACCGGCGCACCGCCTGCGCGGCGCGGTTGCGCAGGATGAAGTTGCGGGCCAGCTTGGGACGGCGCAGGTCAAGATAGCGGTATTCCAGACGCAGGTTTTCGGAGGCATCCACCCGGTCTTCAATCTGAAAAGGCGTGGTACGCGCGGTGTTCAGCAGCTTCCATTCAGAAACATACACTTCCACCTCGCCCGTCACCATGTTGGGGTTGGTCATGCCTTCCGGGCGGTGGCGCACCACGCCCTTTACGGCAAGCACGTATTCCGTACGCAGAATATAGGCGTTCTCATGGGCGGCGGCGTTAAAATCCGGGCTGAAGACCACCTGTGTAAGCCCCGCGCGGTCGCGCAGGTCAATGAAGATAAGCCCGCCATGGTCACGGCGAAACTGCACCCAGCCCATAAGGCAGACTTCCGCGCCGATATTATTGGCATTCAGCTCGCAGCAATTGTGGGTGCGAACCCAGTTACCAAGGGGCTCAACGTACTGCTGGTGATCCTGCTGAATATCCACGATCTGGTCGCTCATTGTCATTTCCTCATGACCTGCGGACAGTCTTGTCCTGTTAAGTTTGTTGTATCGTTTGTTAAGGCAACCCGTTCTGCGGGCCGCTCAGGCTGATAACAAAGCATTTTGTGTTTCTTTTGCCGCCGGCGGGCAGGGAGCTGAGCCCCCTGCACCCCACGTAAGCGAGAAAAACCGTTTTTTGACTTCTGCCCCGGCTTACCGTGAATGGGGAAATTCGAAACACTGGGTTTCTCAACTATCCGGATGGTCCGCTATGCAGACCCTGTATAATCTTTACAATCCAGCCGGTCAGGCGAGGCGGCTTACACGTGCGCGGCAATATCCGCCACGGGCACCACGGCCTGTTCACCGGAGGCCATGTCCTTGACCACAACCGTGCCGTTCGCCAGCTCGTCGCCGCCTATGATAAGCACCTTGCGGGCGTTCTTGCGCCCTGCCTGCCGCATCTGGGCCTTCATGGATTTGGCCGCAAAGGCTGTCTCGCCGGTCCTGCCCGCCGTGCGCAGGGTCTGCGCCAGCATAAGCGCGGTTTCCAGCCCCGCAGGGTCCAGAATGGCGATGAAAAAGTCCGGCTGCGCAACCGTGCGCTCTCCGAGCATAAGCGCCAGACGCTCCATGCCACAGGCAAATCCCACACCCGGCACGTCCGGCCCGCCAAGCTGGCGGATAAGGCCGTCATACCGCCCGCCACCGGCCACCGACGCCTGCGCGCCTATGGAACCGGAAACCACCTCAAAGGTGGTACGGTTGTAGTAATCCAGCCCGCGCACCAGCCGCACGTTCTGCACATAGGGAATGGCGGCCCGGTCCAGCACGGCCAGCACCTTGGCGTGGTGGTCCGTGCAGACGGCGCAGGTGTGCTCCACAATGGTGGGCGCATCCTTGGTCAGCGCCTTGCAGCCCGGCACCTTGCAGTCCAGCACGCGCAGGGGGTTGGTTTCCATGCGGCGGCGGCAGTCCTCGCACAGGGCACCAGCATCCAGCCCCGCAAAAAACGCCTTGAGCGCGGCATTATACTGCGGGCGGCATTCGCGGCAGCCAAGGGAATTTATCTCCAGCGAAAGCTCTGTCAGGCCTATGCGGGTAAGAAAGGTCATGAGCATAAGAATGACTTCCGCATCGGCATACGGCTCGTCAGGCCCCAGACATTCGCAGTTTATCTGGTGGAACTGGCGCATGCGCCCCTTCTGCGGCCGCTCGTACCGGAACATGGGACCAAAGGTAAACAGCTTGGCAACCTGTTCCTGCGCATGCACATTGGCTTCTATGTATGCCCGCATAACTCCCGCCGTGGCCTCGGGCCGCATGGTCAGCGAGCGCCCCTTGCGGTCGTCGAAGGTATACATTTCCTTCTGCACCACGTCGGTTTCATCGCCTATGGAGCGCTTGAACAGCTCGGTGCGCTCCAGAATGGGCGTACGCAGCTCGGTGTAGCCGTAGCTGCCGAACACCTCGCGCCCCACGCCTTCCATAAAGGTAAAGGCATCGCTCTCCGGCGAGAACATGTCCGCGAAACCCTTGATTTTCTGTACGGTGCTCATATGAACCTATCCCGGAATCTTATGCGTTGCATCGCGCGCCCGGCGCGCCGTTCCGCGCAGAAGGCGCAGAAACAGCACTGCATAGTCCAATGGTGCGGAATTGTCAAAAGTGTAAACGCATCCGGCCCCGGCGGACGCAAACCGGCGGAAGAAAAACCTATGTCGGAAGAGACGCGGCAGAAAACCGCTACGGGCTGGGAACAGGCTTAACGGCCACGGGCTTGGTGCGCGCGCCTATCGGGGTAAAGGTCTCCACATTGCACAAATCCACGCGAATGCCCGCGTAGGAACCCAGTCCGTAAGGCAGCAGCATGGTGTTCAAATAACGCCACGGCATGCTCCTGCGCCATGTCAGCGGCGGGCCGGGCAGCACAGAGCGCATGGTCAGCGGCATTTTTGCGCCTGCCGCCCTGCGCACCATGGAACGCATGCGCACCGGCGTGAACCATGTGGCCTTGCAGAGCATGGAGGCATCATTGCAGGGGCACAGGCCACGGGTGAGATAATACAGCGACCATTTATTCAGCATGGTCACCACCACCCCGCGTGCCGCCACGCGAAAGGCCTCTTCCAGCACGCGTTGCGGATTCTCTGCAAATTCCAGCACGGTGAGCAGGCACACATAGTCGAACTGACTGTCCGCAAAGGGCAGATGCTCGGCATTGCCCACGTGCAGGTCCGCCCGCTGTCCCATGCGCCTGCGTGCCGCAGCCAGCATGGCGGGCGAGGCATCAAGCCCGGTCACGTCAAACCCTGTCTCATACAGGGTTTCAAGCGCCAGTCCCGGCCCGCAGCCCACATCCAGAAACGAATGCCCCCGCCGAGGCCAGCCGGAAATAAGAAACTCCAGCAGCCGCCTCTCCGCACGCAGGGCAAACGCGCCCTCCGGCGTATCATACCATTCTTCGTAGCGGCGGACGGTGTCCTTGTCATTCCACATGCTGGCATCCATATGTGCGCAGAGCGCGGTTGTCCGTATCGGGCGGTATCATGTTTCTTCCCGGCAGCCTTACTCCTTCGGCGTGGCGGAATTGTTACCCATAAACAGCCGCATGTCACGCGGAGTTCGCCCTGCCCCGCCGGACACCGCGCCGGAACCGGCACAGGCAGGCAGCCCGCCTGAAATGTCAGCAGAAACGCCATGCGGCAGACTGCAGTGTGGTTGCTTCAGGCAAGGCCAGAAGGAAGGAAGACGCGGCGCCCCGATCCAAAGACGTGTCAGAGAATACCCAAGATGCCAGAAAGAACCGGGCAAGAGAGGAGGCTACCCAAACGATGCGTAAACCAACATCCGCCGGAACGCAGAGCAGCAACCCGTGACAGGGGATCTGCCCGGAGACGCACCCTAGAGAACCCGGCCAAGGCACTGCCGCAGGAACGGCAGGCAGGTCAGCCCGTTGCACCACGCGGGCGCACAGGCCAGTTCACCGTGGCGCGCCCCCAGAATAAGGCCCGCCATAAGCCCACGGGCGCAGGAGTCGCCCCCCGCCATCACGTTCTCCACCAGCGCATCCTGCGGGGTGTCCTCGTAGCGGGTCACCAGATGCACCACCCCGTGAAAGGCAGCCTTCATGCCGCACGACTGCCCGAACCGGGCAATGGCCATGCGGGCGTCCTCGTCGGCAGAAAGGTAGGTAAAGGCCAGCCAGTCTTCGGCGGGCAGGTGCGCGTATCCGGCCTCTGCCGCCGCGTCCAGTGCCTCGCGCACGGTGGCACCGCCCAGCACCCCGAGCACGGTGCGGGCAAAAAACTCCGCCCCGTCCGCCACCAGTGGAGAATTATGCGTCATCAGGGTCTGGGCACGGGCGGCAGCCACAAGGGCCGCCGCATCATCCCCGTGCACGGTGAACAGCGGGGCAATGCGTGCGGCCGCGGAAAAATCGGAAGAAAGCGCACCGGACCGCTCGGGAGGCAGCCCCTCGTCAAGATTACGCAGGGTTTCGCGGGTGGCGCGGTCCAGATACCCGTCATAATCCTTCATCCGCGCCTGCCATGCGGTGCAGAAAGCATGCAGGTCAAACCGCCCGGCGGCGGTTACGGTATCCAGCAGCACCAGCACCTGATCCCCGTAGTGGGAAAGGTCGCCCGCTCCCCGGTTGGGGTGGTACTGGGTCAGCGTGGGCGGCAGCAGCGTGGATACCCGCCCCAGCGCGTCTTCAATGCGTTTCTGGTCGTACTCCCAGTGCGCGCCCATTGCCAGCGAATCTGCGGCAAGCGATGTCAGAATGGCGGCATGCAGGTTGGCCATATGCAATCTCCGTTGCAAGGGGAATTGTTACAGGCGGTTGCAATACATAGACGTCAGTATACACCAGCCTTCCGCATTTTGTCACGGAAATCCGTTCCCATCGCACGAAAGAAACGGCAGAAACACCGTTTCCGCTTATGAAAATGCATACGTGTACATGCATATCATGAAGACATGGAATGCCGACGCAGCCGCAACGCTGCACAGAACCGTCTATCGCTGGGTAAGATACACACCCAGCAACACCAGAACGGACGCCAGATACTGGGTAGGCGTAAGCGTTTCGCCCAGAATGAGCCACCCCATCACAAGGGTCGCCACGGGAATGAGGTTAATCCATGCCCCTGCCTGTCCCGCCGGAATCTTGCTCACCCCGTAGTTATACAGGCCGTATGCCCCGATGGTGATGACCGTGCCCAGATAGACCACGCTGAGCGTGGCATCCGGCGGAAACTCCGCAGGCATCTGCGTGGTGGGCAGAAAGAGCAGGGGAAAGAAGAACACAGTCCCCGCCGTGCACTGGGCGGCGGTGATGAACAGGGGAGGATAATAGGCAGAAAGCCGCTTGGCTATGACCACATAGACGGCGGCAGACGCCATGGCCAGAGTTTCCAGCGTATTGCCGAGCAGCGGATTGGGCGCGCTTTCCGTGGATTCCCCGGCAAGAGAGAGCCACACCACGCCGCTGCTGGCGAGCAGAAAGCCGCCCCAGACCCTGCGGGAAAGCCGCTCCCCAAGAAAAAAGAAGGCTCCCAGCGCCACGAAGATAGGCATGGACGAGGCAATCATCCCTGCCTGCGAGGCAGAGGTGTAGCGCAAGGCGTAGGCTTCCAAGATGAAATAGATGCACGGTTCGCACAACGCCATGAGCAGCAGGGGCTTCCAGTCTCCTTTGCGCAGCCGCACCCGCCTGAGTTGCCGCCACGCAAGACCGAAGGTGCAGGTGCCCAGCAGCATACGGAAAAACACCACCACAATGGGATCATACCCGCCCACGGCAACCTTCATGGCAATGTAGGAACTGGCCCACAGCATCATGGCCGTAAACAACGCCACGGAGGGCAGCATGGCGGAATCCGCGCGAAGGTTCATCACTATCCTCTGAGTCTGACCGGAAAAATTGTCTGCGGGATACGGAAATGCGGGAATACGGGCGCAGTACCGCACGGCAATGCCTGTGCAGGCGCGTCCTTCTTCCATGCCGCGCCCCGTTCGTCAAGGTCCGCAACAGCCCCCCCATCACCGCACCACCGCATCACTGTACCATCGTACCATCGCATTATCGTACCATCGTACCATTGTATGGGAAGGGGCGGGCCAGAGCGTGCAGTACCGGCGGGGCATGGCTCCGTCCGGCATTCACGGCGGCGGGAAGAATTAAGGCACCCGCCCGCAAGCAGCCGGGCTTTGCCGGAACAGGTCAGGCCTTATGGCGTTGCGGGCAAGCACCACGCGCCGTTCAGGCCGGTTTTCAAAAGGGCGCGGGGCGCATCCTAGCACCCACTGCCACCGGGCACCTCGCGGCAGCACCGCCGACCGCATTTTGCAACAGCCCGTGCGGCGCACCGCCTTGCTACTGCTCGTATATCCTGTTGATGAAATTATACATCTCCACAGGATTCTCGTCCCGGCCGTTAATCATCAAGTGTTCGATAAGCGCCACATTGTTTCCCCGCGGCGTCGTGGTCTGTTCCACCAGCAGGGCAAGGGTATGCGACTCCGGCGCATCCTTCTGTTCCAGCGTCATGAGCCATCCGTTATCGGTAAGTTGCCAATTAGAAGTGTACCGTAACAGGCCGGTATAATGACTCATGAGCATGGCCTTCAGGTCGTTTATGGAGAACCTGCCCCTCGTCCTGCCCGCCACTCCCAGAAACTCGCCTTCCGGTGACTGTATGACCAGCGGCATGGTGAGCAGGGAACGCGGCGGCTCCTGCGGACCGGCAGCCACAACAGGCCGCGCACCGCTCTCAGGCTCTGCCTGTGCCGGGTCAGACACGGCGTCCGCTGTTTCCAGCGTATATTCGTTTACATCTCCGTACGCATTTCGTATACGCACCACCTTGCCGAGAGGACGTTCCGACGGTGCCTGCGCCGGAGCGGATGCCCGATCAGAAGATTGGCCAGAAGACTGATCAGACGATTGGCCGGATGGCGAAGCGGATGTTTGGCCGGATGTTTGGACGGATGCGTTCTGCGCAAGGTCAGACGGCGTTGCCCCAAGGCCGGACTCGCCACCGGACTCACCAACGGACTCACCGGGCACAGCAGATGCCTCTGTGCTGTTCCCGGAAGCCTCTGCACGTTCCCCGGACGCGGAAGAACGCTGCTCCGGAGCCCGCTCAGATGACACAGCAGGCGAATCCGCAGTTCCGGCAAAGGGTGCGGCGGCAAGGGCTGCCCCCTCCAGACGCTCCAGCAGGGCGTTGGCACGGGCCATCCACGCCTCGGCACCGGGCAGGGAGTACATGTTCGGACCGGTGGCTCCGTTCCCGGCTCCGTCTGCAGTCCCGGCAAACGTCCCGCCTGACGTCCCTGCGGCCGCCTTCGGGGCAAGAACCTGCGCCAGCCTCTCCAGCGTGCCTTCCATGGCATCCATGCGCCGGACAATGGCGTCCTGCTTCATGGTCAGGTTCACCATGCTCTTTGCCAGATTGCTCATGGCCTGCGTATAGTCCTGCGGCAGCTCCACTTCCATGGGGCCGCCCGCAGGCATGACGGGGGCCTGCTCCTGTTCCGGTTCAGGCGCGGGGCCTATCCACGGAAAATCCTTTTCCAGCCGGGCCCGCACCTCCGGCACGGCCATACCCCGGCCAAAGAGCTCGCGGATGCGCAGGCACACCGCGCCCGCCTGCTCCGTAAACCGGATGGGCTTGCCCTCGTTGGCCACGGGAATGCAGTCAGGAAACTTGCGGCGGTAGCTTTTCACCGTGGTTTCAGAAACGCCCAGCAGCCTGCCAAGCTCTTTGTGGGTAAAGGTCTTTTCGCTCATGGCACCCTTTCTTTCCAATATGGTATAAGTACACGCTCTATCGTAACCTATCGGTAAGCTTTTATGGCTCCGGCGTCAACCGCGCCCGCGCGGCATACGGTCATCAGACCAGACAATACGCAGCACTTGTTAGCACTGCCAAGGCGCGGTAAGCTGTTCAGGCACCGCCGCCCAACCTTTCAGGCAACACTCAGCCTTTTCAGGAGACACCATGACTGCCTTTTTCCGCACCCTTGCCTGCTGTCTGGCGCTCATGCTCATGGCCCTGCCAGCCGCAGCCGCGCAGATAGGCCTTACCGTGGTGACCAAGCCCGGCTCCGCGCAGCATGTGGCAGCGGAACAGTTCGCCCGGCTGCTGGAGCAGCGTTCCGGCGGCGCATGGAGCGTCAAGATTTTCCATTCCGGGGCACTGGGGACGGAAACCGAAATGCTGCAGCAGATTCAGCTCGGCGCGGTGCAGATGGGCATCATTACAGAAGGCCCCTTCGACACCATGGTTCCGGAGGTGCGCGTGCTCTCCTTTCCCTTCCTGTTCCCGGACCACGCCACCGCAGACCGTGTGCTGGACGGGCAGATGGGCACCGCCGTGCTGAACGAGCTGGAAAAGGCCGGTTTCAAGGGCCTTGCCTTTTCAGAAAACGGTTTCCGCCACCTTTCCAACTCCGTGCGCCCCGTCACCGCCGCCAACGATGTGGCGGGACTGAAAATCCGGGTCATGGAATCCACCTTCCACCGCGAACTCTGGCGCGCGCTGGGTGCCAACCCCACCCCCATGGGCTGGCCCATCTATTCCGAACTGCAACAGGGCACGCTGGACGCGCAGGAAAACCCGCTGTGGGTGCTCTCCGTGTACAAGCTGTTTGAGGTGCAAAAACACCTCTCTCTCACCGGGCACGTCTACTCCGCCCACATCGCTGTTGCCAACCTCGGCTGGTTCAACCGCCTTGCAGATGCGGACAAAACCCTCATCGTGGAATGCATGCGCGAGGCGGCACAGTACCAGCGGGCGTGGAACCGCTCGCAGGAGGCCGCCTATCTGGAAGAAATGCGCGCTCAGGGCATGCAGGTAGTGGAGCAGCCGGACATGGCATCCTTCCGCGAACGGTCGGCCCGTCTGGAAGAGATGGACATCTTCGCCGCGCCGCGCATCCGCGAACTGCTGCGCGGCTTACGGGAAGCCATCGCGCAGTAACCCCGGCAATGCGTCTTTCCGGATAGTTGAGCATACCAGCCATACGCCGGGTATACGCAGCGCATATGCCGCGCTAACGCTGCGCAGGTGCTGGATAAACGCCGCTACGCCGCACCGTCCGTCGCGCCCGGCTCTTTTTCCTTGTTCCGGCGGGCAGCTAAACGAGTTAGGAACAATAGGAACACTGGTGACATTGGGAACATTAGTAACATCAGGAACATTGAGAACAGTGGGAACAATGGCAACAGGCACACCCCGCAACACGTTTCCGGAATGTTCATAATTGTATCAATGCGCCGATATCACACGTATTTTTCTGAACACTTCAGGAACATACAGGGAACAGGCAGTGAACACGCCGGAATCACCCGCAAACACCACACGGCAGAACAACCGCGCACAAACCACCCCGGCAGGGCCGGTGCGTACCGCCGCACAACGTGCACTGGCGCGCCCCTTTGCCGCGCTGCAACAGGTGGCAACCCTGCTCGACACCCTGTGCCGCAGCCTGCTGTTCCTGAGCTGCGCAGGCATGGTGGCGGTCATCGGCGCGCAGGTGTTCTTCCGCTACGCGCTCAATCATTCCCTGTTCTGGTCAGAGGAACTGGGCAGGGTGCTGCTGGTGCAGACCACCTTTTTCGGCGCTGCCGTGGCCTACCGCACCGGTGCGCATATCGGCATGGATACGCTCACCGCACGCCTTTCCGGCCGGGGCAGAATGGCCTGCGCCGCACTGGCACATGCCGCGTGCCTGTTCCTTTTCTGCGTCATGGCCATATACGGCTTCCGGTTTTCGGCGTTTCTGGCCCCGCAGACCACAGCCTCCCTCGGCATTTCACGCAGCCTGCCCTTTCTTGCCATCCCCCTCAGCGGCTGCGTCATGGCGGTGCACAGTCTGGTCTTCCTGCTGTGCCCCCTTGCATCCCCCCGGCCCCATACCTGTGAGACAAGAAGAGACGCAGCTTCAAAAACAACTGGTGAAATAACTGGCGAAACAACCGGAAAATCACCCGGAGGCGCACTGTGACCGGCCTCTTTTCCATGCCCGATGCCGCGTGGGTCCTGTTCGGCCTGCTGGTGCCCCTGTTCCTCCTGAACACGCCCATTGCCGTGGCCGTGGGAGTTAGCGCGGTGGCCGCCTTCATGGTGCAGGGCGACATGAACCTCATGCTGGTGGTCCAGCGGCTGTATGCCGGGGCAGATTCCTTTCCCCTCATGGCCGTGCCGCTGTTCATCATCGCGGGCAACCTCATGGGCGCGGGGGGCATATCCCGGCGCATAGTGGCCGTGGCAGACGCGCTGGTGGGGCACCTCCCCGGCGGACTCGCGGCGGTTTCCGTGCTGTCCGCCATGTTCTTCGCGGGCATCTCCGGTTCCGCAGCGGCAGATACCGCCGCCGTGGGCACCATCCTCATCCCGGCCATGGTGCGGCGGGGCTACTCCCCCGCCTTCTCCGGCGCGGTGCAGGCGGCGGCAGGTTCGGTGGGCGTGGTCATCCCGCCCTCCATCCCCATGATCATCTTCGGCGTGCTTACCGGAGCCTCCATCGGCAGGCTTTTTGCGGCGGGCGTACTGCCGGGACTGCTCATCGGGGCATCGCTCATGGCCGTGTGCGTGTGGCATGCCCGCCGTAACGGCTGGCGTTCCGAACGCCCGTTCAGCAGCCGCGCCCTGCGCATCGCGCTGACAAAGGCCACATGGGCGCTGGGTGCGCCGCTCATCATTCTGGGCGGCATTGCCGGGGGCATGTTCACCGCCACAGAATCCGCCGCCATTGCCGTGTTCTACGCCCTGTTCATCGGCCTGTTTGTCTACCGGGAACTGCCGCTCTCCTCCCTGCCGGGGCTGGTGCTGCAGTCTGGCATCACCTCAGCCATCATCCTGTTCATCATCTGCACGGCATCGGTCTTTTCATGGTTCATGGCCATCCGCGATCTCCCCGCCGCCATTGCGCAAGGTCTGCTGGGCATCACCGAAAACCCGCTCCTGCTGCTCCTCATCATAAACGGCATGCTCCTCTGCGCGGGCATCATTCTGGAAACCACGGCCGCCCTCATCCTCTTTGTGCCCGTACTGCTGCCCGTGCTGCCCGCTCTGGGCATAGATGTCATCCACCTTGGCGTCATCGTGGTGATGAACCTTGCCATCGGCATGCTCACCCCGCCCATGGGGGTGTGCCTCATTGTCTCCTGCTCCATCGCCTCCGTCCGGCTGGAAGCCATAAGCCGCGCCGTGCTCCCCTTCCTGCTGGCGCTGCTGCTGAATCTGGCGCTGGTAAGCCTCTATCCTCCGCTCAGCCTGTACCTGCCTTCCCTCCTGTTTTAACGATTCTCCGGCTCATCTTCGCCTTCTGCCGATGCACCACAAAACAAAACCCCCGGCACACACTGGTGTACCGGGGCTGCAACTAGCCGACAAACCTTGTTTTCGAAAATGTATTTCCGTAAAGCCGGGTCTGAAGTCAGGAAACGGATGTACCTCGCTTATGCGGGGTGCAGGGGCCGCCTGGTCCCTGCCCGCCGGAGGCAGAAAAACAAAAACTCTTTGCCTTCATACTTCAAACCCCCGGCACACACTGGTGTACCGGAGGTTGAACATTCCTTGCGGGGAAGCTGCGCTTACACATCCTGCCTGTAGTTGAGCGACTGGCGCAGGGTTTCCTTGTCCACAAACTTCACCTCCGAACCCAGGGGAATCCCCTGTGCAAGGCGGGTCACGCGGATGTGCGGAAACCGTGCCGCCACAAGCTGCTTCACGTAGGCGGCGGTGTTTTCCGCCTCCATGGTGGTGCCCAGCGCAAAGATAAGCTCGGTTATCTCGCCTTCGGCAAGACGGCGTTGTAACCTGTTCAGTTCAAGCTGCTCGGGAGTCACATTGTCCAGCGGGGCAATAAGCCCGCCCAGAATCATGTACTGTCCCTTGTAAAATCCGCCGTCTTCCAGCGCCAGCAGCGAATCCCATTCCGAGACAAGGCACAGGGTATCCCGGCTGCGTCCCGTATCGGTGCAGATGGCGCAGGGGTCAACATCGGTCAGCGACCCGCACAGCGAGCACAGGTGCAGCTTGTCGCGCAGTTCGTAAATGGCCTTGCCAAGGCTGCGGGTATTGTTCTCCGGCCATTTGAGCAGGGTCATGGCCAGCCGCAGGGCAGACTTGGGACCAAGCCCCGGCAGCCGGGAAAGTTGCTCCACAAGAAGCTTGAGCGGTTCGGGCAGTCTTTGCACGTACTGTCTTCCGGGAACCGGCTAGAACAGGCCGGGAATCTTCATCCCGCCGGTAATGGCCCCCATCTCTTTCTCCACCATGGCCTTGGACTGCCGAATGGCTTCGTTGATGGCGGTCAGCACCAGATCCTGCAACATGTCCACATCGCTGGGGTCCACGGCGGCGGGGTCAATCTTTATGGACAGAATGTCCTGCTTGCCGTTGCACACCACGGCCACCATGCCGCCTCCGCTGGTGGCCTCCACGGTGCGGGTGCCGAGCTGATCCTGCAATTCCGTCATCTTGCGCTGCATCTGCTGCGCCTGACGCAGCATATCGTTCATTCCGCGCATGAAAGTCTCCTTTGCTTAACCGGTTACGGTGCGGATTCGGTATCGGATGCGGCACTGCCGCAGTGCGGCGGATACGGCGCTGCCGTCCTGCCTTGGCCTGCGGTGCTGCCGCGTGCGTAAAACCGCACCTACGGCAAGGGGTGTAATCCGAATCGCCCGATCATTCAAATGTAATTTGCCCGTACAGAGCCTACAGGACTGGGCAGGACCGCACAGAACCAAAGCCGGGCAGACCCCGCACAGAACCGCGTAGCGCCTGTTTCCACGCAACCGGGCCGACGGGGGCAAGCCATACGCAATGCGCCCGAAAATGAGCAGGCAAAACCACACAGAACAGGTCGTACACCGCCTGCCGCCCGCTAGTTCCAGTATTGCGGATACCTGCGCGTGGCCGGAATATTGTTCACCAGCAGCGCCGCCACCAGCAGGATAAGTGCCCCGCTGAGCGCGGGCATCAGCGCGTAGGCATAGCCCAGAGCATGAATATCGCCGCTGCCGATAACCGCAATAAGGGCCGTGGCGCCTCCGGGCGGATGCAGGGTGGCGGTGAGATGCATAACCGCAATGGCCGTTGCCACCGCCAGCGCCGCCGCAAGCCACGGCAGGGGCACGTGCGCGGCAAAAAACACCCCCACCAGCGCAGAGAGCACATGCCCGCCCACAAGGTTGCGCGGCTGCGAGAGTGGCGCATTGGGCACACCGAACAGCAGCACGGCAGACGCGCCGAACGAGCCTATGAGCAGCACCCCGTCCGTACCCGCCAGCATGACATACTGTACATAACCCACCGCCCCCATGCCCAGCAGCGCGCCCAAAAAGGACCACAGGGTTTCCGTAAGGCTTATGGTGCAGGGGTTGCAGCCGCAGCCGCACATTTTTCTGAAATATTGCAAAGTGATGCCCAGCCTTGTGTTGTACGTGCAGGGCTGGTGTAGCACGGGGCAGCCCGCCGTGCTGTGACGTGCATCACAGCCGCCGGAATGACCGCCCGCGCGACAGGCGGAACAAAGGCGGCGCGGCGTCCCTATTTCTTCCTGAACCCCGGCAGCAGCAACGGTTGCGGAGCGGTGCGGCGCAGCCGCATACGGTGCCATACCTGCGGCGTACAGCCGAAGCGAAAAGACCACAGCGCGCACGATTCGCGCGCAGCGCAGCCCCGCACCTCCGCCCTTGCCTCACCGTACGTGTTGCCGCAGCAGATCAGGCAAAAACGGCGTATGACCCGCACAGGGGGCGTCTGCGCCTCCGGGGTGTCCTCTCCGGAACGATAGGGGTAGAGCACGCAGTCGCAGTCCTCGCACGCGGTAACACGCTGGACCGACGCGCCCTGACAGGCGAGACAGAAGCGGCGGATGGCCTTGCTGGGGGTGCCTTTACTCATGGTATGGGTGTGTAGCCTGTTTCGTGTGCGCCTGTCACGCCCCGGCACGTACCGACACGTGCCGACACATACCGATCCACGCGCACGCGTCCTGCGGGACATCAGAACATCGGGATATCAGGACGGGACAGGCCCCCCGTCCGGCCAAAGGCACGGTTCCGGGGGGCCTTGTTCATGCGCACGGGGTGCTTTGGCGGGCAGCCGCAATCCTGTCCCGGGCCGGTTCGCGGCCCGCGCCTAGATTCGTCAGAACGTATACGCTCCTATCGGTCGTATACGGCCTGCAATGCCCCTGCCCGTACTAGCCGCAGCACTTCTTGAATTTCTTGCCCGAGCCGCACGGGCACGGTTCGTTCCGTCCCACCTTGGGGGCTTCGCGCCGGTAGGTCTCGTGCCCGCGCACCTTGCCGTCCACATAGAGCCAGCGTTCGCCTTCCTTGCGGAAGGTGCTATGCTCATGCAGCTGCTGCGGAACACCGGAAAGGGCGTAGTGGGCCACAAACTCCACCTCGCCTTCCGTATCGTTCTCGTTGCCGCCCGAGGTGGAAAGAATATCCAACCCCTTCCACTCCAGCTTGGAAGACCATTCCTTAATGTCCTCAATGGAATCTTCCGACCGTTCCGGCGCATACATGGAGGTATTCAGGTATTGATACTCTCCCAGCACATGCGCCGTATAGCGCGAGCGCATCAGCGCCACAGCCGAGGTTGCGGGTTTTCCTTCCCGTATAAGGGGACCGCAGCAGGTTTCCAGTGTCTGGCCGGAGCCGCAGGGGCAGTTACTCATGCATGTATCCTGTTAATGGTTGCCGCACCCCTCGTGTCCGTGGTGTGCCGCGCATATTTCGTTATTGGTTGTCAGGGTGCCGGCAATCCACTGCTCGGCCACGGTACGCACCGTGCCGCTTGCGCCACGGAAGACGGCAATACCCGATTCCTCAAGCTTGTTAACAGCCCCCTGCCCCATGTTGCCTGCAAGCAGCACCTTTACGCCCAGGTCGGCAAGAACGGGCACAATGTTAGACTTGCAGCCGCAACCGGGAGGCGGCGTGAGAAATTCTTCTTTCACAATTTGTCTGGTTTCGTCCAGCGTCAGAATGGTGAATGCCTCGCAGTGCCCGAAGTGTTCGTCCACAAGGCCCTGCCGGGAGGGAATGGCAATCTTCATGTGCGTTCTCCTGTCTGTAGCGGTTCCGTTGGAGTATGAAGGCGTCCGCCGCACGGTGTTAACGCGGCAGAACGCAGAAAGGACGCGCGCTGTTTCACGCGCCGCGAATGCAGATATAGTCCTCCCCGCCTATAAGTCAATGGTCACTTACATGCCTGATTTTCTTTCTTCGCCTCCTGCCGCCATCGCCATACGCTCCGCAGCCCGCCTGTGTCAGCCACCTGCGGCTGTGGCTTCCTCCTTTCACTGCACGGCAACGCAACTCTTCTCCTGCCCGAAACAACCCGGCGGTTGTCAGAAGCCCGCCCCCTTTGGTATGCTGCATGCGAAACGGGCCCGTCAGCCACCGTTCCTGCCATACTCTCCTTCAGACCGGCAGACGGGCCGACATGGCTGGCCTGAGCGGCCTGAAGGACCTGCGTGGCCTGCGTGGCCCACGTAGCCCAAATGACCTTATCGGCAGAACCGGCACGACAAAGAACGCCGCAGGCAACCGGTCCTGCCCTTTGCAACCATCCGACGTACCGAGGAGCAGCAATGACACGCTTGACCACCGATGATCGACGTGATTTTATCCGGCTCCCCAAGCCGTTTTCCGTACAGGCCTTTGAATTCAAGTTTCCCATGGCCTCGCAGCCAAGAGTGGACACCACCTGCGTGGACATAAGCACCGGCGGGCTGTGCCTGGAGTCGCCCTATCTCTTCGAGCAGGGAGCCAAGGTGCAGGTGCGGGTGCACATACCCACCCTGAACAAATACTCCGGCGGCTTCTACAAGCATTATGAAAATGATGTGGACCAGCACCTGAACGCCATCGCAGAGGTGGCGTGGGTAGACCGTTCCGGCGGCAGCTACGTCATCGGCCTGCGTTTTCTGGACATAGACTCCGACACCCAGTCGGCCCTGCAACGCCTCATCAACAAGGCCGTGCAGGATAATCCGTAACAGCACCTGCAAGAAAGCACTCTGCTGCGTAGCGGCAATGCGCCCTGCCCCACTGCCCTCTGTGTGTTGCCTGTGTCACCTGCACGGCAGGCAGAGGCTGCACGCGCCCGGCAACGCGGTCTTTAACAGACTGTCTTGGGGCAGCCTGTCGGCAGAGTGTCTTGGGGCAGGCATAGCAGGCAGCCTTACTGATCAGCGATACTGATCGGGCAGATTGAAACGCCCATTAGATGCGCCATTTTGACGTGCCCGATTGATAGAGCAAATTAATGGAGCAGGCGCACCGCAGGCGACCCGAAAAACGTCGCCCGGTATCGTGTTGCCTGCGGCATGACAGAGGAATCAGCATATGGAACCCATCATCATTCTTCCGGACCTGACCATACCGGAAGAAGAATTCACCTATACCGCCTCGCGTGCCTCCGGGCCCGGCGGGCAGCATGTAAACACCACAAGCTCCCGCATTACGGTCCGCTTCAACGCAGCAGCCTCCCCTTCGCTCAACGAATGGCAACGCGCTAAAATACTGGAAAAACTTTCCGGATATGCCGACAAGGAAGGCATTGTTGCGGTTTCGTGCGAAACGCAACGCAGCCAGCACGCCAACCGGCGGGAGGCCCTTGCACGTCTCATCTCCCTGCTGCAGCGGGCGCTCAAGCCGCGCATTCCACGCAAACCCACCCGCCCCACCCTTGCCTCCAAGGTCCGCCGCGTGGATTCCAAAAAACGCCGCAGCGGCATCAAGCGCACGCGCGGCAAGGTGGCAGACAACGATTGATGCCTCTCCGCCCGGTTAACCTCATCCGGCTGCCCCCTTCGTCTGGCAGTACCCTTCGTACGGTACCACCCTTCGTGGGGCAGCATCCCTTCGTGGGGCATACGGTGCGCACGACACCAGATAACGGATGGCAATGGTGGAACCGGGTAGAATCAAGTGGAAACGGGCGGCAAAAGCGGAACCTGATGCCAGACAACAGACGACAGACTGCGGCCTGCTTTCACCTTTAACACAGCGTTATACCTGCCTTCCCGGCAACGGGAACCCTTTTCCGGGCCAACCTGCGCACCTCCCAAAAGCGATGGAAGTATATGCGTGGCCGCGCATACTCCCTGACAACACGCCTGACGGCACATATTCCCTGCCCGTCTCCGCTTCCCCGGTAACACGCACCACCACGTCATGCCACGGTATCAGCACGGAATACTTTTGCGTGCGGAATTGACTGTTTGCACGCAACGCCTATGCTTATGAATATGGAGAGCGGGCGCACGTCCGGTCACTTTTTCTGCCCCATTCCGGGCATGGGCATGGCGGGTAGTTTGCGCCGCCGCCCATGCCGGAAGCGGCAACCGGCAGCCCCAGACACGCGTACAGCAGAATACAACCACTCACGATATTTACCGCCAAGTACCGGCAAATACCGGCAGACACAACAGAAGGAGGCACCCATGTGCACCAATTGCGGATGCGGAACCAAGGGTGAATTCCGCGTACACAGCCACGTTCACCCCCACGGCGCGGCAGAAGACCACGCACATGCCCACGAGCATGAGCACTCCCATGTGCACGAACACACCCATGCAGACGGCACCCGGCACAGCCATGAGCATACGCATATGCACAGTCATGAGCACCGGCACGGGCACGACCATTCGCACTACCATGATACAGACCACGAACACCAGCATAGCCACAGCCACGAATCGCACAATGCGGACGAAGCCCATGCCCACAGTAGCGGCAACGGGCACGACCACCCCCACGGCTAACCTGTACTCCGGCCATATTCTCAGCGCACCATACGCATAACGGGCCGCACGGCATTGCCGTGCGGCCCGAAGCTGTTCATACGCCGGAACAATCCGAACCGGCTGTAATACTCTTCTTTCCCAAGCCCTACCGTCAGGTCACCCGACAACTCGTCCGACAGCAACCCCACTGGCAGACACTACTTCCGCACAGCCAGCACTGTCCCCTTGGTCATTTCCAGCAGCATCTGCGGCGTCAGGCGGAACACGGCATTGGGGGTTCCTGCTGCGGCCCATATCTCGTCATACTGCAGCAGGTCCTCATCCACCACGGTCACCATCTCCCCGGCATGACCCACAGGCGGAATCCCCCCGATGGCATACCCCGTATGCTCCAGCACAAAGGCGGCATCGGCCTTGTCCGGCTTTTCCCCTATGTGCGCCCGCACGGCCTTTTCATCCACACGGTTGGCACCGCTGGCTATTACCAGAATGGGCCTGCCGCTCTCCTTGCCCCGGAATACCAGTGATTTGGCAATCTGCCCCACCTGGCAGCCTATGGCGTCCGCCGCCTCCTGCGAGGTGCGGGTGGATGCGGAAAATTCCTTCACCTGCAGCGCAAGGCCAAAGCTGTCCAGCACCTGCTGCACCTTCTGCGCGCTTTTCTTCAGCTCGGTACACATTTCAAACTCCGAGTCGGGCAGGGCGTAACGCGGGCACCTACGCCCGCAGCTTCACCGCTTCGCGTAAAAACGCGGTAACGGCGGGCAGCGGGGCCGGATTCTTGAGCAGAATGTCAATATCCGGCAGGGCAAGCAGCCTGTGCCCCAAAAATTGTGTAAAGGTATAGGGGGCAAGTCCGGTTGCAGGGGCAAAGGATTTCAGCGCCCGTGAACCAAAGGTAATGCAGTAGCGCGGGCGAATGCGGCGCAGCCCGGCAAGGAATATTTCCGGGGCGGCAATCAGTTCCGGCGTGGCCGCAAGGGTTCCTTCCCGCACGGGAGTGACTCCGGCGGGTGTCCCCGTTCCCGCAGCGCCGGATGCCTCCGCAGCCCCCTGCGTATTTGGCGTGCCAGGGGTATTGGGCGTGTCAGGGGTGCCAGAGGAACGTTCAGGCAACGCCACGGGCCAGAACACGCTGGACCCGGCAGGCAGTTGCAGTGCGCCTATTATCCGGCGCAGCAACGCGCCCCGCTCCGGGTTGGCCGTGCCGCACAGGTCTTCGCCAAGGCTCCAGTAAGTCCACACCACAGGGCTGGGCACGCGCACCTTGCCCCATATCTGCTGCCATTGGGCGGGCCATTCCTCCGGGGGCACGGCGGTGGGATGTATGGCCGGGCCATCCTGCGCCGGGGGCCGCACGGAAGAAGGCGGCTGCCGCCGCGCTCCCGCCTGCGCGCCAGCCTGTCCGGTGGGCGTAACATTGGACGCCCCCTTGGGCTGTGCGCCCCGTGCTGCAACAGGTTGCGGTTTTTCTTGCGATCCCGGCGATCCCGGCTGCGATCCGGTTTGCTGTCCCGCATGCGCACCAGGGTACGGAGCAGGAGACGCAACTGGAGACGTTGCAGGTAGCACCGGGCCCTGCCCTGCGGCAGCCTGAGCACGGGCAGCAGCAAAGAGTCCGTGCTCGTCCAGCACAAACTCAAGCCCCGCATTAAACCACGGTCGCAGCGACTCGCGCAGCATCACAGTTGCAACAGCCAATCCAGCACTCTCCACGCCACCTCGGTTTTGGGCTGCACAGGCCATTCTTCCTGCCGCCCGTTGCGGTCGGTGACAAATACCTCATTGGTGGGCGACTGAAAACCGGAATCGGGCCTGCCCACAATATTGCCCACCACCATGTCCGCGTTCTTGGCGCGCAGCTTCTTGCGCGCGTTCTCCGGCATGGCGCTCGTTTCCGCCGCAAAGCCCACAATGCGCTGATGCGCGCCCTTGGCCGCGCCCAGCGTCTTCAGAATATCCGTGGTGGGGGTAAACCGCACCACCAGTTCTTCCGCCCCGCCCTTCTTGAACTTCTCATCACCGTAGGGCACGGGGCTGTAATCGGCCACAGCCGCCGTAAACACACCTATGTCCATGGCGGGCCACAACCCTTCCGCCGCCTCGAACATCTGACGGGCAGAGGCCACATCATGCCGCTGCACCATGGCAGGCAGCCACGGCACGCCGGGACCGGCCACCGCGTGCACCGTTGCCCCGCGCAGCCACGCGGCCACGGCAAAACACGCTCCCATGGTACCCGTGGAGGGATTGGACCAGAAACGCACCCCGTCCCACTTCTCCCGCGTGGGGCCAAGGGTTATCATCACCCTCTTTCCCGCAAGATCCTGCGGGGTCATGGCGCGCAGCCCGTACAGATATATCTCGTTCAGGTCCGCAAGCCGCCCCTGTCCCTCTTCCATGCAGGCGGTGCGCCCGCAGCCCGGCTCAATGCACACGTGCCCGCGCGCCTTCAGCCGCGCCCAGTTTTCCTGCGTGGCGGCGTTGTGCCACATGCGCGGGTTCATGGCAGGCGCAATGACCAGCGGCGCGGGAAACGCCAGTGCCTGACACGAGAGCATGTCGTCCGCCAGCCCGCACGCCAGCCGCGCCAGCGTGGACGCCGTTGCCGGGGCGATGAGAAAGGCGTGGCACGATTCTCCCGGCATAAGATGCCCGAACACGTGCTCGCTCCCCCCGTCTTCCGCCGGGAACATGGCCCCATGAACGGGTGACGCCCCCAGAGCCTCAAAGCTCAGGGGGGTCACAAACTTCCGGGCGGCATCGGTCAGCGTGGCACCCACGTCCGCGCCCGTGTCGCGGAACATGCGCACCAGATCCAGCGCCTTGTACGCGGCAATGGACCCGCACACACCAAGGTGCATACGCCGTCCCAGATAGCCCTTGAACGCAAGATGAGTAAGCACTACTGGCTCAGTCCTTGTTCCCGCAGAGGGGCGGAATCGCCCGATGAAGACGGGGGCGCGCTGTTAAAAAACCCGCCGCTGTTCTGCGCGGGCGGCGCGACAACGGGCCGCATCACCCGCTCCTGCCCGTTGATGGGATACACGTCCACAGAAAGCTCCGTGCGGGTGGTGCCGTCGGTTATCTTCATAACGCAGAACCGGTTGGCCTTGCTGAAGATGAGCACGCTGCGCGGCGAGGAAACAAAGTTGAAGTTCAGCGTCCAGCCGTCATTGGACATATTGACGATCAACGTGTTGGCAAGAGAGCGGAACTCCACACGCCCGGTAAAGAACATCAGTCCCAGCTTGTCCGACCCGGTGCCGATGAAAAACGAATCATTGGCCCTGTAGGTCATCTGCGTGGGAATGGAGATGTCGTCATAGTCCACATAGCGGTACTGGTTGGACGTGGAACTGGTTCCTTCCACGGGGTCTGCGCCTGCGCTGCGCGAGGCAGCCGAGCCGGAGCACCCGGCAAGGGCAACGCACAGCATCATGAACAGCAAAATCAGTCTGGTTCGCATTCGTAACTCCTTGGGGATTGAGTCTTGAACGAATAGGGTGTACGCACGGGCTTACCCGCGGCACAGCAACATCGCTATCCTCCCATAACGGATTGCGGCGTAAACTGCAATTTTTCCTGTCCGAAGAATGCTCTATGGTTCCACTTGCATTACGTAAAGCCGCACAGCACCCTTACACATGACCGCGCCACCACGGCGCACTACCCACATACGAGTTCCATGAGCCCGCATACCACCGATACAACAGCGATTTTCGGAAAAGCCCCAAAGCCCACCGATTCCACTGGCTCCCCGGCGACGACGGCGGCTTGCTCGGACGCCCCGGCGACCACGGCTTCCCCAGATTCCACGGCTTCCACCGCTTCCACGGTCACCTTGTCCGCCGCATCCGCTCCGCGCACCCCGCCCCCCCGCAATATCGCGAATAGCGGAGACATCAGGGATACCACGGCTGTAACGGATACCGCACCCGCCACGCACATGCCCGATGCACATATGCCAGAAGCAGATATGACGGACACACATATGACGGACGCGCACATACCGGCAGACTTCCGGCTGCAGGCCTACACTTACCCCCTGCCGGAAGAACAGATCGCCCAGCACCCCGCAGACCGCCGCGGTGCCTCCCGCCTGTTCGTGGTGGACCGCACAACCGGGCGGAACACCTGTTCCCGTTTCGCAGACCTTGCGGACTGGCTCCCTACCGGCGCGCTGCTTGTGGCAAACAACTCCAAGGTGCTGCCCGCACGGCTGTACGGCACCCGTCCTTCGGGCGGCAGGGTGGAATTTCTCCTGCTCACGCCCCTGCCCTTTGTAACGGAGCAGGCTGCCGCGGAACAGGCTGTGCCTGCCCAAAATATGCCGGACAAGGCCCCCCATGCCCACGGCTGGCACAGCGCACCCGCAGAAGGCCTGCTGCGCATGTCCAAGCGGGTCAAACCCGGCGAACAGGTCACCTTCGGGCCAAACCTGCGGCTGGTGGTAACCGCCCCCGGCGAATTCGGCCGCTGCGCCGTGCGCCTCTTCTGGCGCGGCGACCTCAAGGCGCTCTTTCTGGCGCAGGGCCACCTGCCGCTGCCGCCCTACATCAAGCGCCCGGCAGGTAACCCCGGCTCACCCGACACACCCGACACACCGGACAGCGCAGAAGACCGCGAACGCTACCAGACCGTCTACGCCAGAGAAGAACGGCTGGGGTCCGTTGCCGCACCCACCGCAGGCCTGCACTTCACCGATGCCCAGCGGGCAGACCTTGCCCGGCAGGGCTTCGGCTGGGCAGAGGTCACGCTTTACGTGGGCTACGGTACCTTCAGCCCCGTGCGCAGCGCAGATATCCGCCAGCATGTCATGCACCGCGAATACATGGAAATTTCACCGGAAACGGCACTCGCCATCCGCACAGCCAAGGCGGAAGGCCGCCCCGTGGTCACGGTGGGCACCACCTCCACCCGCGTGCTGGAAGGCGCGTTCGCCCAGACCGGCACCATAGGCCCGTTTTCCGGGTGGACCGACATCTTTATTTATCCCGGATTTACGTTTAAGGTGACGGACCACGTGATAACCAACTTCCATCTGCCGGAATCGTCCCTGCTCATGATGGTCAGCGCCCTTGCCGGGCGCGAACGCATGCTTCAGGCGTACGCAGAGGCCATAGGCAGCGGTTTTCGGGTGTTCAGCTACGGCGATTCCATGCTCATTCTGTAGCAGAGGGAATCGGCCTGACATGGCGGGCACCCCGCATGGAGGTCCCGCAAGGGCGTGGCGGGGGGTAACCGTTTTTTTTGTGCCGTGCGCGGGCAATGCTCCCGTGTCACGGAAACGTTCCGGCCGCAGCGTGCTTCCCAGAGCAGGCGTGCGGCCCGCGTACGCCGCCGGGCGGCCTTTTCTTCCTGCCGGGCAAGGCGACATCCTTAACCTAGAGGTGTTATGAATGGCACGGGTAGAATTTCGCGATGAGAGGTGCAAAGGCTGCCTTCTCTGTACGACCGTATGCCCTGTGGAGATCATCTGCCAGTCTTCCCGCTTCAACAAGCAGGGCTACAAGGTGGCAGAGGTCAAGGCCGAGGACATGGAAAAGTGTACGGGCTGCGCCTCGTGCGCGCTCATATGCCCTGATCTTGCGATAACCGTCTACCGCGAGAAGAAGGAGAAGAAGTAACATGTCCGCAACTCAGACAAAACGCATCTTCATCAAGGGCAACGAAGCCATCGCCCGCGGCGCGCTGGCGGCAGGGCTTACCTGCTACTTCGGCTATCCCATCACCCCCCAGAACGACATCCCGGAATTTCTTTCCACAGAGCTTCCCGCCGTGGGTGGCCAGTTCGTGCAGGCCGAGTCAGAGGTAGCCTCCGCAAACATGCTGCTGGGCGCGGCGGCGGGCGGTGCGCGCGCCATGACCACCTCTTCCTCGCCGGGCATCTCGCTCATGCAGGAGGCCATCTCCTATCTTGCCGGTTCCGACCTGCCCGCCGTGATCGTGAACATCAACCGCGGCGGTCCCGGCCTCGGCGACATCGGCACCTCGCAGGGCGACTATTTCCAGTCCACGCGCGGCGGCGGTCACGGCGACTACCGCACCCTCGTGCTGGCTCCCGGCACCTGTCAGGAAGCCTACGACATGATGATAGAAGCCTTTGATCTGGCCTTCAAATACCGCAACCCGGTTCTGGTGCTGGGTGATGCCATTGTGGGCCAGATGAAGGAACCCGTCACGCCGTGGGTGCCGGAAACCATCAACAACTACGGCGCGGAAGACTGGTGCCTCTCAGGGGCCAGGGGCCGCGAAAAACGCCTGCTCAAATCCCTGTTTCTGGAAGAGGGCGCACTGGCGGGCCAGAACATACGCCTGCAGGAAAAGTACACCGCCATGCAGGCAGAAGCCCGTGCAGATGTGTTCGCCTGCGACGACGCGGAACTGGTGGTGGTGGCCTACGGCTCCATCGGTCGCATCGTCAAATCCTCCATCCGCAGGCTGCGGGCAGAAGGCCACAAGGTCGGCCTTGTGCGCCCGCTCACGCTCTACCCCTTCCCCGCCGCCGTGCTGGAAGATCTTGCCCGTCAGGGCAAAAAGTTCCTCACCATAGAGCATAACTGCGGCCAGATGGTGGAAGATGTGCGCCTTTCCATCCGCAAATACGGCGACTCAGACTTCCACGGACACATGCCGGGCAACCTTCCCGGTTCAGACGACTTCACAGACCCCATTCTCGCGCGGTTGGGGAGGTAGGCCATGTCAGCAGAACAGATAGTCTTTCAGGCTCCCGAAATCATGATAGACCGGGCAACCCATTACTGCCCCGGCTGCCATCACGGCATTGCGCACCGCCTTGTGGGCGAGGTGCTGACGGAAATGGGCCTTGTGGATGACACGCTGTGCGTGGGCTCCATCGGCTGTTCCGTGTTCATCTACAACTACCTGAACGTAGACGCGGTGGAAGCGCCCCACGGACGCGCCCCCGCCGTTGCCACGGGGCTCAAGCGCGCCCGCAAGGATAAGTTCGTGTTCACCTATCAGGGCGACGGCGACCTCGCCTCCATCGGCATGGCAGAGATAGTGCACGCTGCCAACCGGGGCGAGCGCATCTCCGTGGTGTTCGTCAACAACACCGTCTACGGCATGACCGGCGGGCAGATGGCTCCCACCACCCTCATCGGGCAGAAGACCACCACCTGTCCCGGCGGACGCTGCGCAGACCGCGAAGGCGCGCCCATCCGCATGAGTGAGATCATCGGCGGTCTGGGCGGCACCGCCTACTGCGAACGCGCCTCGCTGGACAGCGTAAAGAACATCCGCCGCGCCAAAAAGGCCATCCGCAAGGCGTTCGAGGTGCAGCAGCAGGGCATCGGCTTCGGTTTCGTGGAGCTGCTCTCCGGCTGCCCCACCAACTGGCGCATGGACGCCGTTGCCGCCAACAAGCGCATCACCGAGGAAATGATCCCCTACTTCCCGCTGGCCGTATTCAAGGATGTAACGGCAGAAGGCGCACGCGAATGCATGCCGGAAGCCGACCTTTCCGAATCCGCCGGAAAATCCGCTAAGGAGGTCAAATAATGAGCCTCTATCAGGACGTTATCATCGCCGGATTCGGCGGACAGGGCGTCATGCTCATCGGCAACCTGCTCGCGTACGCGGGCATGGAAGCGGGACTGGAAGTAACCTACATCCCCGTATACGGCCCGGAAATGCGCGGCGGCACCGCCAACTGCACCGTGGTCATCTCTTCGGAAGACATAGGTTCACCCATCATCCAGCGGCCCAAATCGCTCATCGTGATGAACCAGCCCTCCATGGACAAGTTCCAGCCCCGCATGCTGGACGGCGGCGTGCAGATTCTGAACTCCTCGCTGGTGGACGCGGCGCAGGCCGACCCCCGCGTAAAGAGCTTCGCCGTGCCCGCCAATGAAATAGCAGACACGCTGGGCAACACCCGTATGGCCAACATGGTAGCCCTCGGTGCCTACGTGCAGGCCACGGGCGTGGTGCCGCTGGACGTGGTAAAGGCCTCCCTTTCCTCCGTCATCAGCGCCCACTACAGCCACCTCATCGCCAAAAACGCAGACGCCCTGCAGGCAGGCGCAGACCACGTGGCAGGTTTGATGAAATAAGAACGGGCGGCATTCCCGTTCCGCGCGCTGGCCACCTGACTTTGGCCATACGTTTTGGTCCATACGGCCGGGCCAGGCTGCACGCAGTACAAACAACACACCCCCGCATGAATACCGTGCGGGGGTGTTTCTTTCGGGCTTCTGCCGGACCATCCTCAAAACAGAAAAAACCTCACCCCGCCACCACCTTGTTCCTTCCTGCCTTCTTGGCCTTGTACAGGGCGTTGTCGGCGCGTTTTATCACCGCTTCTGTCGTGGCCGCCTCGTCCGTGCGTTCCGCCACTCCTACGGACATGGTCACGGAAACCACGCTCTTTCCCCGTGCCTTCTTGGGCAACGGGCCGCGGATGCGGAACTCGGCACCGGCAATGGACTGCCGCAGGGCATCCAGATGCGGCACCGCCTCCGCCGCCGTGGCTTTGGGAAACAGCACCGTAAACTCCTCGCCCCCGTAACGGTAGGCCCGGCCCCCACCCGTCACCCGCGCAAGATGCCCCGCCACCATGCGCAGCACATCGTCTCCCACGTCATGCCCGTAGGTGTCGTTAAATTTCTTAAAGTGGTCTATGTCACACATGGCAATGGCGTACTTGCGGCCCAGCTTCTTGCAGTCCGCCATAAGCGCGCGTCTGGCGGGCAGGCCCGTCAGCTCGTCCGCAAAGGCCATGGAGTAAGACTCCTGAAACAGCGAAAGCGTTACGATAATGGCCCCGGCGCTGAAGAACACGGCAGCCTGCCCGCTCTGCGCCACATGGTGCAGCCCCGCCATGGCGCAGACAATGGTGGTGATAAGCGCCCCGTGCATGGCATCCCGGGCCATGGGTGCCAAAGCCAGATGCACCAGCAGGCCCAGAACCACCACAAGGGCCAGCAGCAGTGCCGCCTGCGGAATAAAGGTCCACGCATCAAACCATTCCGGCAGCAGGCGCAGGTAAACAATGTCCTGCGCCCTGCCCAGCACCGTTGCCGCAAACTGCGGAGCAAACAGGCTTGCGGATGCCATAAGCACCAGCACACCCACGGCCTGCGCGAAAATGGCCCCGAAGTGTAGCATGCCCCAGCCCGTGAGCACGCCCCTGTCTTCCAGAAATTGCAGAATCCCGAAGTTCAGCGGCAGCAGAAAACAGGTGGCCGCATATCCCAGCTGCACGTTCAGCACCGCCGCCGTGGCTTCCGGCAGAAAGCTGGTGGTTATCCAGCAGCCCCCGGCCAGCAGCAGAAGCAGAAACACACTGCGGCTGCGCTTGAACCTCCACGCCAGTGCCGCGCCGGAAAAGCAGAAAATGTAGGGCAGCCAGGGCAAAAGCGGCCGCAAAGCATCGGGCAGACGGGCAAGGTCTGCGGCCAGAAAGAAGGCCCCCGCCAGCAGAAGCACGGGAACCACCAGCGCCATGAGCAGCTTGAATACGGCATTCATGCGGCATGCTCCTCATACGGGGCGGAGCAGAGCCGAAAACGGACGTGTGCGGCAGTATATACGGGCATGCCGACAAGAATAGCGCGAAGCCGCACAACGGGCAACGGCTTTGCAACCCTGCGGGAGAGATGCCCGCACACGGCACCGCCGTTCTCATTGCACACGGCACGCCGTCCCTATTACACGCGGCTCAGCCGTACGGCTTGCACACAACGCCGCCACATGGCACACAACATTTGCCCGAATATTGCATAGTCATGGCAGGCCCGCCGCTCCGGCTGAATTATTGACACCGGACGGCAGACAGCAACCCTAAGCCAGCAGCACACTCACGAACCATGCAGAATCCAGAACTTGAACATATCGCCAGAATGGCGGCCGCCATCCCCAAGCAGAATAATCTGGTCGTCTTCTTCGGCAAATCCGGCAACACGTTCATCGACAACGTGAAATACTTCTTCCTGCACTGCGTGCAGAAGCAGCCCCAGTTGCAGTGCGTCTATATGGCCTTTGAAAGGGAAGACGCAGCCCAGCTGGCCACAAGCGGCCTTCCCGTCATGTGGGCCTTTTCCCCGGATGCAGGCCCGGTCATGGCCATGGCCAGTCTCGTCATATGCGACGACTTCGAGTGGAAGCAGCACGAATCCCTCTGCGCCCTGCTCGAAAACGCCAAGGTCATCCAGCTGTGGCACGGCATTCCGCTCAAGGCCATCGGCTTTCCGGAAATCCGCTCCTCAGTGAACATGACCCCGGAAAAGGCAGAAAAACTCACCAAAGCCTATTCGGGATACGAGGCGGTGGTGTCCACCTCGCCCTATTTCACGGAACACGCCTTTTCCAAGGCGTTCCGCGCCCGCCATTTCGTGGAATGCGGCTACCCCCGCAACGACATGTTGCAGCGACGCCCCTCCAAATACGACATGATCAACGCAGACAGCGACCTCTACGCAGAACTGGTCAAATTCCGCAAGCAGGGGGGAAAAACCCTGTTCTTCATGCCCACGTTCCGCGACATCGGCGGCGATCCTTTTGCAGACGGTGCCATACACCCCGGCCGCCTCGCAGCCTTCTGCCACAGGCACAACATCCTGTTCCTGTGCAAGTTCCACCCCTATGTGGAAGGAACCGGCGCCTACGTGCACCCCAACCTGCGCCTCGTGGCCCCCAAGAGCGACGCCTACCCCCTTCTGAGCCTGTGCGATGCCCTGCTTACCGACTACTCTTCCATCTATTTCGACTTCCTGCTGCTGGACCGCCCCCTCATCTTCTACCCGTACGATTACGAAGCATATACCACCAGAAACAGGGAACTGCTGTTCGATTACGATTCCATGACCCCCGGGCGCAAGGCTGTAAGCGAAGATGATCTCTACACCGCCCTTGAAGAGGTTCTGGTGCAGGGCAGAGACGATTTTTCAGGCCCCCGCCGTGCACTGCGGGACAAGGCGTTCACGCACCACGACGGCCGCGCCGCAGAACGGCTGGGCGCGCATATCGTTTCCAATTACCTATAAATTGGCTCTAAACTGGCTCTAAACTGGCTTTACGCTGACTCTAAGCAGGGAGAAACCGCATGAAAGCTGTCATACTGGCCGCAGGCATAGGAAGCAGGCTCAGCCGCCCCTACCCCAAGTCGCTTTCCGTGCTGCCCTACGGGGAGAGCATCATGGGCCGCCAGATTCGGCTGCTCAAAGAGGCAGGCATCCGGGAAATCATCATCGTCGTGGGCTTCAAGATGACGCTGATCATGGAGCAGTTCCCCGATGTCTACTATCGTTACAATCCCAACTACTACATCACCAACACGTCCAAGAGCCTGCTCTGTGCCCTGCAGGATCTGGATGACGACATTCTCTGGGTAAACGGAGATGTGGTGTTCGAAAAAGCCGTCCTGCATGATGTGCTGGCGCAGAAGGACAACAACCGCATCTGCAACCTCATCTGCGTGGACACCAAGAAATGCGGAGAAGAAGAGGTGAAATACACCCTCAACGCACAGGGCTTCGTGGCCACCATCTCCAAACAGGTGCCCGATGCGGCAGGCGAAGCAGTAGGCATAAACGTCATCGGCAGGCACGACCTCCCCCGGTTTGTGGAAGCCCTGCGCCGCTGCGATGATAACGACTACTTTGAAAAGGGCATGGAAATCATCATCGGCGAAAACGTCCTCTTCAGACCCGTGGACATCTCCGTGCATAAATGCATAGAGGTGGATTTCGAAGAAGACTGGCTCTCCGCACGCCGCACCTTCCAGACGGCGTAGCGGATTGACCGGATGAACGCCATGAACCGGATTGCCGCGTGCGCTCTTCAGGCATCGCGGGGCAGTAAGCGGAATAACACCGCCAGCTCAGGCGGTACCTCTCCCGTCCAATCCTTTATCGCAGACGTTCGGCCATAGAAATTTACCCGTCATGCCGTAAACAGGATACAGTCCGTCAACAAGGCACGGTTGCTCGTATGGTGCAGGCCATCAGGTTAGGAGTTATCAGCGATGCGCACGGCAACATTGCCGCGCTGATGCAGTGCCTGCGCTATATGCAGACCCGCTCTGTCGACAGCGTGCTCTTTCTGGGAGATGCCGTAGGCTACTTCCCTCATGCCGGTGCCGTAACCCGCCTGCTTATGCGTCACAATGCCCAATGCGTCATGGGCAATCACGACGCCATGCTTCTGGGCAGACTTCCTCTTCCTCCCGATAAGGATGCCCTCTATGGACTGAAACGCATTGGCACACCTGTTTCCGGGTCGTGGCAGCGGCATATAGAACGGGTCGGTCCGGAACGCACGCTGGAGATTGCGGGGGTCCGCCTGCTGCTCGTGCACGGCACCCCAGGTGCCCCGCTGGAAGGCTACGGACATGACATTGGCGACTTGGTCTCCGACAAGGATGTGGATTGCATTCTGACAGGACACACGCACAGGCCGCATTTGCACCATACGGAACGCGCCCTGCTGCTTAATCCGGGCTCCTGCGGTCTTCCCAGAGACAGGGGCGACCTGCTCTCGCTGGCTATTCTGGACCTGCCCTCTCTGTCGGCAGAGATTATCCGCCTTCCGTTTGCCTGTTCCGATCGGTTACGACAACAGGCACACCCGCTCGTCCGGGCATGCCTTGACAGACGCCCCCCAGCCTTTGCTGGCACAATAAAGGAGTTTCCATGATCTCCCCTATCCCCGTTTGCGTCACCGGAGTCGGCGGTGCCTCCATCGGCGAGCAGATTGTCAAGGCACTGCGCGCTGCACAAACTCCGTATCATATCATCGGCACAGACTCGTGCCCACACAGTACGGGATTCGGACTGGTAAACGTACCCGCAACGCTCCCGCCGGCCAGGGCGGCGGACTACATCGAACAATTGGTGAGCCTGTGCAAAAAACATAGGGTTCAGGCCCTGTTTCCGGGGTCGGAAGCGGAGCTGGTGGAAATAAGCCGGAACAGGAACGTGTTCCGCGACATGGGCATTTTCCTGCCCATAAACCCTTCCGGGGTCATCACCGCCTGTCTGGACAAGGTGGCCACATTTGAAATGCTTTCCGGCAAGGGTTTTTGCGTGCCATGGTACGTGCGCGTGCGCAGCGAAGAACAGGCGGCAAGTTTTGCTAGCTATCCTGTGGTGTTCAAGCCCTCTACGGGCGGAGGAGGATCAGTTGACACCGTAATCGTCCAGAACAAAGAAGAAGCGAGTCTTTTTGCACGTTTTTTGCTAAAGACTTATCCGGAGTTCATCGCGCAGGAGTATGTAGGCACGGCGGCAGGCGAGTACACCGTGGGCATACTCAGCGATATGAACGGCACATTTCTGAACTCCATTGCGGTGCACAGAAACCTGAATTTAGCGCTGAGCCGCAGGCTGAGGGTGCCGAACAGAACAGAACGCAGAGAGCTTGGAGACATGCTGGTTATCAGCAGCGGCATTTCCCAGGGAGCTATCGGCCCCTATCCTGAAGTGACCGCCACATGTGAAGAGATTGCAACGTCAATCGGCTCTGCTGGACCACTGAACATTCAGTGTCGTTATTTTGACAACAAAGTGTGGGTGTTTGAAATTAACCCCCGCTTTTCCGGCACCACCTCGCTCAGGGCACTGGTCGGCTTCAACGAGCCGGACTGCCTGATCAGGCGGCACGTGTTGAATGAGGATATACCTGTCCGCTTTGCGTACAATCAGGGAATAGTTATGCGCCGGCTGGAGGAAACCTTTCTTCCGGAAGAGCAGAACCTAGGTAACAGTTGCTGAAGCAGGAGAAGAGGATGTTTCAAAGTACGTCTCCCCAAGAATGGCTCACAGATTCCGGATTGACCGAGAGCGGAACCCGCGCCCGGAACGCCTATGCTAATTATGTGAACTATATGCACGGTCTTGGCGTCCCTCTTTACAAAACAAGCAGGGCACTGCACCTTCTTCAATCCTCCGTGTACGAGACCAGCGAAGACGGGTATTCTCTCCCTCCGCACACGATCAATTTCTGCGTAAACAACCGCTGCAACCTTAAGTGCTCGTATTGCGACTTAAGCCACGGCAGAGCAGAAGAAGAAGGAAGCAGCAACACCAAGGTGCTGCATAACGTCATCAACCCACGCGCCAAGCTGGAGCTGCCGCTCGACGTGTGCAAAAGGGTTATTGACGAATCCGCATGGTACAGGCCCACCATCCGCATCCCCTGGATGGAGTCCCTGCTCTATTCCCAGCTAATCCCCTTTATCGAGTACACCAAAGAGAAGAATCTGCCCTTCTCCATGCTCACCAATGGCCTGTTGCTTCCCAAGTTTGCAGACCGTCTGGCAGCGCTGGAAATTGATGCCCTGCGTGTTTCTCTGGACGGCCCGGAAGCCGTGCACGATTCCCTGTGCGGCGTGAAGGGAGCGTACAAACAGATCACCACCGGCCTGAGAATGCTTGCAGACATGCGCCGGGAACGCGGCCTTGATATGCAACTCGGGTGCTACTTCACGGTCAACGATAAAAACTACCAGCATCTCGGTGCCTTTATCGATGATCTTGACCGGCTTGGCCTTCTTGATGAGATGTTCATCGGGGTCTACATGTTCAACTACATTTCCAAAAAAATGGTGCAGATGCACAATGAACATCACGCGGAGATAAGCGGAGCAACCGTAGAAGAAACCAGCGCCCAGTATGTAGACCTGAGCAAGATCGAACCCGCCGTTCTCCTCAAGCAAAAGGCATATATTGAAGATCGCTACATCTCTCGGGGCGCGCGTATCAACTTCCGCCCGGATTTTACAGCCCCCAATCTGGACTTCTGTCTCTCGGACGAGGCGGGCGTCTATCCGTCCAGCCGGTGCGAAACCCACTGGCATACCCTGTTTATTAATCCTGAAGGGCATATCAAGCCGCTTCCGCAGTGCATCCTCCCTTCCTTGGGCAACGTCATGGAGCATTCTCTGCTTGATATCTGGAACGGCAAAACCATGCGGGAGCAACGGATCACTCTGCGCAAACACGGCGCGTACTACGGCTGCATGCGTTGCTGGTCCATCTACAGCAATATCGAAGATATTCAGGGCAGTTGGGTAGATAACTCCAAAACTGCAGCGAAGTAGGTTTAACCATGAACCTTAAGGCAGAAACCCCTGTTGCCTGTCCGGTGTGCGGCGCTTTCCAATACCGGAAGCTGTATCCGGAGTATGCCGGGCGGTGCATAACGTCACAAATGTTCTTCCTAGACGACGTGGTGCTGGACAACCGGGTCTGCACCGCCTGCGGGTGCATTTTCAACGCCCGGGGCGTCAGGGGCATTGAAGAGCAGGTATACAGCAACGCCACATGGAAACCCAAACCCCAGCTGCTTAACTTTTCTTCCGGAACGGTGGTAAGCAGCCATCAAAAGGCCCTTGATACCTTCCTCGATCTGTACCAGCCCCCGGAATTCGGACGCCTGCTGGATTTCGGCGCGGGAACCGGAGCCTTTCTTGCCTGTTTTCAGGCGCGGTATCCCCGCTGGGAGATAACCGCCATAGAACCCGGAGACGGCTTCTCATCCCTCCGGCAGCAAGTTACGCTGCACGCCGCGTACAACACTCCGTATTATCTTGTAGATACCGATGCCACGTTCGATATGATCGTGGTCACATCCGTGCTGGAACACGTCGCCAACCCCCTGCATGCGCTGGAATGGATACGCAGCCACCTTACAGAAGACGGTGTGCTGCTGATGCAGCACCCGAACTTCGAAAAATTGCCGGGCGATCTCTTCTGCGCCGACCACATCAACAAGCTGACACCTTCTCTGCTTAAAGCATTAAGCGCCGCAGCCGGTTTCGGAACATTTGCGGAAAACAATGACGGAGTCATGTTCTATCAGGCACAGTCGCTTCAGGAACGAAGCCAGATGCCCTCTGCCGAATGCGTGGCACAAGCCCTGCGAGTGGCTGAAGCATGCGAGCAGACAGCCATCAGCACCATAGAATGCGTGCGGCAGGCGGTCTTCTCCGCCCGGAAAAAGGGAGGCAGAGCTGCTGTCTTCGGCACATCCCCCATAGGGTCCATGGCGCATCTACTGCTCGATTGCAAACCAGACATTGCTTGTTTCGTGGATGAGAATCCAAACGTGTGGGGAAGAGATATTGATACGATTCCGGTCATCGGCCCGGAAGATATGAAGAAGATGAACGTCACAGACCTCGCTCTGGCAATCAGCCCTGTCTACTGGCAAGCCGTTCAAGAAAAAATGAAGGCCTACGCGGTTGCTGTGCATGTCCCGAATCAACCGGGCCAACCTGATTAACCGGGTCAACCGGAGCACCGTTACCCGGAGTAACGCTTTTTGGGAGAGCAGAATGATAAAGATTGCGTTCGCGAACGATTGTGACCAGATGACATGGGCTGGCTACCAGTATGTGCATGGCGTGCTGGAGACTCTGGGTCTGCCTGCAGGGGATTCGTTCTGGCTGTTCTCCCCTGAAGATTCGGATATGGCTCTGTTCAGGGAATCCACAGCCCGGAAAGGGACAAACCACGACAACCTTCTCGGTGCGCTTAAAGAAGGGCGCATAGATACGCTCCATGGCATAGGTGCCTATGGACGCACCCCACTCTACCCCGCAATCGACGACATAAAACGGGCTCTGGATTATCTGGACTCGCACGGCATACACATACGCATCTGGTCCAATCACGGAAGCAGCAACCACGTTCACAATATTGCCGGGCAGGGGTCGCGCACCTACCAGCAAGGCGACCTGCCCTACTCCGAGCACTACATTCTGGATGCGATAAAAGACTACGGCGTGGAATATTTCTGGCTCTCCCACCGTCTGCGCCACACCCTTCAGGAGCCGTACCGCACCATCGTACCGGAGCGGACGCCTTCAGGAGATGCGATTCAAACCTTCACCCGATATGCACCATCATGGACGACAAATGCATGGACCATGCATGAGCTCATCACCCGCCGGTCTCTTGAGCAGGCAATTGCCAACGAGCAGAACGTAGTATTCTTCACGCATTGGGGCACCAGAGGCAAGGAGAACGATGGCGCGACCGCTCCATTACTCCGCCGCGACGGCATGGCTGCACTGGCTCTGCTGGCAGAAATGCAGACTGCGGGACAGGTTGCGGTGGTTCCCCTGACGGAACTTCTTGATGAGGAGGCAAACAAGCCCCTTGAGCAGGAGGTTCGGAGAATCGGCAAAACCTGCGTACAAACAGAATCTCTGGATCTGGACAATTACTACAAGACCCAGTTCGACAGAGAAAAGATTTCCTATTTTTCCGATGTAATACACGCGCTGGGCCTCACAGGAGGCACACTGCTGGATGCTGGCGGCGGCGCAGGGAACCTGTGCTTTCCCGCGAGTGAGCGGTTTACCCATGCGGTCTGCATGGACACAAACCAGAAAGCTCTGGATACAGGAATCCGTGTGGCCCATGCACTTCAGATAGACAACATCTCGTTTGTGCCGGGCAGTCTTGAGGATAAACTTTTTGAAAAAGAACTCTTCAATGTTATCTGCGCCCGTGGCGTCATCCATCTTGTGGAGCACGACAGGGTGCTGGTGCTGTTCAATCGGTATGCACAAAAAAACGCGACCGTGCTTATCACTGTGAACGGAGACGGCTTCTATCAACATGCCATAATCAAAAAAGGCATGAACGCAGAAAATTATTCCCGCCTGCTCTGGAACACCTTCCACAGAAGGGTAGGGGGCACGCAGGTACTACAGAACTATCTTACGTCCGCAGAGGACCATCAGAACATCCTACGCACAGATCGGGCAGAAATTCTTGACCGCATCATGGAAACTGTTCCCACCCGAATGGCAGAGGTTGTGCGCGCCTATTCGCCGGAATTAAAGCAGCTGGTGGGCACGCATTGCCTGCGCCACCTCTGCCTCTGTGCCAGCCAGCTCGGACTGGACCTGTCCCGGCAGCAGCAGGCGGCAGCACAGGCCGCCATCATGCCGGAAACCAATAAATGGTCCTGCCATTATCCGGAAGAATTTCTCGAAACCGCAAAACATGCCGGATACAGCAATTGCCTGTGGCGGCTCCAAAGCTTTTTCGGTCGGCCGGAGGCCGCAGACCCCGCTCCCGACTACGAAGAAGGCCTGCTTAAGACGTGGGTTGCCCTGCTCATCAAATAAACGGCCATACGGCAGATAACACGATATGCCCCCCAAAATACTCATCGGCTGTGCCGAAATAGCAAAATACACCTACAATCTCACTAGGGGATTCCGGGAGCTCGGCTACGAGGCAGACAGTGTTGTCCTGCGCAACGGCAGAAACGCGTTTTACAGGGAAATGGAATACACCTATGATGATCTGCCATTTCTTGAACAGACATCCTTCTTCCCAAAATCAAACGGTCGGGTTGGGATAAAAACAACAAAAGCGTTTGCAAATTTTGTTAAGCGGTACGACATTTTCATATTTATGGCCGGTACATCACTGTTCCCGAGAATGGTAGACCTTCCCGTTCTCAAATCGCTGGGAAAAACCGTCATTGCAAGGCAGTGCGGGTCCGAGGTCAGAGATACGGAACTTGCACAGATTTTCTGGCAGGCCCACGGCAGCGAATATCCGAACTACGAACAGGACAGGCAAACTCCGCCCGCAGACTGCTCCTCCGAATATAACGTCTTCGGCCTGGACAGATATCACCCCACGTTTGCAAACAAGCTGCATACAACCCGTATGGCAGAAATGTATGCCGATTCCATAATCAGCGGGCCGCCCAGCCAGACACTGGGAATACGTCCCTACTTTCAGACCGGGCCGATTTTCGATGTGCGCGATTTCTCTTTCAAGGTACCGCGCAGACAAGCTCCTGTCATCGTTCACGCCCCTTCCAACATGCGCTTCAAGCGGTCAGACATTATTCTGGACTGCCTGCAGCAACTGCGGGATGACGGGGTACATTTCCATCTCAAGGTGCTCAGGAATATGCCGCATGAAGTCATTCGCGCGGAGCTTGCAGAAGCAGATATTTTAATTGATCAGTTGTCCTGCGGGTGCGGCACGCTGGCTTATGAAGGCATGGCCAGCGGGTGTGTTGTGCTGGGGGGCCACAAAGATGCGGCATCGCCTCTGCCCCGCAACAGGCCCGTTACCCATATTTCCGTATCCACCATCAAAGAGACGGTGCGGCAGGTCATACAAGACCTGCCGTTACGGATACGGCTTGCCGCCTCCGCGCGGGAATATATAAACGATGGGTATGGCAGCCCGGCAAGTGTCGCGGAATACATGCTGCAAAGCATTGAAAGAGCGGGAAAAAACGACTGCGACCTATACCCCGTCCTTTTCACCGCCAATGCAGATGCCATTGCCCACGAGCCTTGCCCTGAATATCTTCGTGAAATGACAAGGCTAATATTTTTGAACCATGGAACGCACGAGTCCACGGACGTAACACGATTGGTCGCCGCCGGTTTGGTATCACCGACGGAGAATACAGAGGTGCCCCGATGGGACAACAACTCCTTGCAGGAAGAAGGACCTTGGGTTCTCACGGGAAAAAAAGCAACGTACGGCAGAACAGTGTAGGACTATTATGATCACAGGCAAAAGAATATGCATTACTGGCGGTGCAGGCTTTATCGGATCATCTCTGGTCGGTCGTCTGGTAAAAGACAACCAGGTTGTTGTTCTGGATAACTTTTCAAGAGACTCTCTGGGGCAGAAAGAGTATTCGCAGCACCCTAACATCACTGTGGTCAAAGGCGACGTACTGAATTACGAAGACGTGGCCCGGGCAGCGCAGGATGCGGACTACATCATCCACTGCGCCGGCATAGCCGGTATACGCACCGTCTGCCTCAAGCCCACCCGCACCATGGAGGTCAACTTCATCGGCTCCGCCAACGTGCTCAAGGCGGCAGTAGAAAACCCCGGCTGCAAGCGGGTAGTGTGCTTCTCAACAAGCGAGGTCTTCGGCTCCTGCGCCCTTACGTCCAAAGAAAATGACCAGAGCGTCATAGGTGCCTCCGGTCAGGCGCGCTGGACATATGCCGTCAGCAAGCTCGCGGAAGAGCATCTTGCGGTTGCCTACTACAGGGAGTTCAACGTCCCAACCTGCGTGGTAAGGCCGTTTAATATCTACGGTCCCGGCCAGATTGGCGAGGGCGCCCTGAAAATCTTCGTTCAAAAGGCTCTAGCCAACGAACCCATCACCGTCTTCGGAGAAGGCACCCAGATCCGCGCATGGTGCTATCTGGACGACATGGTGGAAGGCACCATGCGCTGCATAGAAAACGATGCCGCCGTAGGCGAATCCTTCAACATCGGCAACGCGCGCAGTATCCAGACCATCTACGGTCTGGCCAACACGGTCATCCGCGTCCTTAACTCCAAGTCAAATATTCAGTTCGCCCCCGCCCCCAGCGTGGATATCGAACTCCGCATCCCTTGCGTGGACAAGGCGCGGGATATTCTGGGATTTGAAGCGCAGGTTGATCTGGAAGAAGGCATTTTGCGCACGGCAGAACATTACAGCAAGATGAAATAGCCATGGCAGATTTTCCGCTTATACGCCCCGTCTTCGACGAAAACGAACTCGCCTGCGTCGAACAGTGCCTGCGGTCCGGGCATGTGACTCAGGGGCCCTTTGTGCGCGAATTCGAGGAGTCTTTTGCACAGATGCACGGTGTCCGTCACGCCTTCGCCGTCACCTCGTGCACCACGGCTCTGCACCTTGCCCTTGTGGCGGCCGGCGTTTCCGCAGGGGATGAAGTCATCGTGCCCGCCTTCAGCTGGGTTTCCACCGCCAATGCCGTGGAATATGTCGGGGCAAAACCGGTTTTTGCTGATATTGCCCCCCACGATTTCAACATCAACGCAGACCTGCTCGGCGATCTGATTACCCACAGAACAAAGGCTGTCATAGCGGTGCATCTCTTCGGAGCAATGGCAGACATGCCTCGTATACGCGAGATAGCGGCGCGGCATACCCTGTGCGTCATCGAAGATGCCGCCTGCGCTGCCGGTGCCAGCCGGGCAGGGGAAAATGCAGGAGCAGCGGGAGACGTGGGCTGCTTTTCGTTCCATCCCCGCAAAGTCATCACCACCGGCGAAGGTGGGATGGTAACCACCAACTCAGAAGAAATCGCTTACAAAATCAAGGTGCTGCGAAATCACGGCATCACTCCTCAGCCGCTGTCCCACATGTCCCACAGTTGGCAAATGCCCGAAATAGCAGAATGCGGCTACAATTACCGCATGTCAGACATTCAGGCTGCCGTGGGCGTAGCCCAGCTGCGCAAGATGAAAAATATTCTTCAGGAACGGCAACGCATTGCCCTGTGTTACAGCAAGCGCCTGTGCTCCTGCCAAAGCCTGCGGTTGCCACAGGCCGCGCCATTGGCAGCGCACACCTGGCAGTCCTACGTCGTGTGCCTTAAGGACGCAACAGTGGAAAAACGCAACAGAATCATGGATACCCTGCAACAGGCGTCCATAGAAAGCCGCCCGGGAACACAGGCCATACCCAGGCTTACCTACTATGCAAACAAATACGGCTTGTCCGCAGCGGCTTTTCCGGTTGCCATGCGCAGCGAGGATCTGTCGATAACGCTTCCTGTCTTCCACGGCATGAGCGAAGAGCAGATAGACCACGTGTGCACGGTTCTTTTGCGCGCATGCGAGGATGACCCCCGCCCCTGATGCGCGGTATCATCACCCTAACCGCAACCGCTAGGAATCTTGCAGGCGGTTTCCTGTTGTACCGTCGGCAACGCTCTGCCTTGGGGAATGATTCTTTGCCATAACGTATCGGCACAAGGAGACCGGAATTTGCATCTTCACCGCCCAATCCAAATTTTGCAGAGCGTACTCTCTGGCATGCAGCCGCAATGCGGGCTTCTGTAATGCTTGCTTTGCGAAGCCAAGCATAGCCAACATGTCGACAGGACTTTCATCATCGGGAATTACATGACAAAATGGCTGTCGGGCTAAAAAATCAACATCGCTCCCGGCGAATAGAAAAGGCAGCCCCCTCAAGGCGTATTCCCGATGCTGCAACGCCGCAGTCTCCGTAAGTCGCTTGCGTCCCGGAGCCAGCACCCCAACAGCAAAGGCGCACCTGTCTGCCAAAGGATCAACCTGCTCCGGCGTCAGTGCGCCATGAAACACAAAGCAATCTTCAAGTCCGCAGGCACATATCTGGTCTCGGTATCCTTCCAGAGCGGCTCCAGACCCGACAACATGAATCAGCATCTTCCGTGCGACAGAGGGGGCGGCTGCAAATCCGGCGATTAGCCTGTCAAGCCCGTGCCAGTAACGGAATTCGGCCACCACAAGCCCCTCTATCCGTCCGGCAGGCTTGGGGCGCTTGGAAAGGGGATGCGCATCCGGGGCGATACCGTTGCCCATCGCCCGTGTAGTGACTCGTCCTCCAGAACGTGCCCGCTCATAGCGGGCAATTTCCGGTGTCACCCCAACAATTCCCGCCGCACGGTGCAGGCAAGGCGTTCCCATTGCAAGCTCGCGAAGGTACAGATCTTTGTCGAGATGAATCAACTCGTCCAGCTCTTTTGTCTGATGCTCAAGAATTATGTTAGGAATGGAACGGCATAGTAAAACAAGGTGCTCATCTGCAACGGAATAACGCATATACACCACATCCGGCGCGAGCTTGCGCAAAAGAGTCACCGCAATGGACCCCTTATTCTGACAGCCGTCTGGAATATGACGCAAATCTATATAATTAAAGTCGTAGCGCGAGACATCCACGTCATCGCTTCCTTCTCCCATAACCACGCACATGCTGTTGGGATGGCAGGATCGAAGTCCTTTAAACTGTCCGTTTACCTTGTCTAATATATGCGGCGTATTTCCATTGGCAAACGCAAAAAAAACAATCTTAAAATCATCATCATACTTAAGATAGGTATGTTCATTCGCCTTCTTTCCTATGCGATACAGAACTCGCCCGTCAAATGAGGCCAGTGGTACAATCCAGTCCAGACAGGAATTGTCCACAATGAACTGAGCAAACTCTTCCGGGGCATAATTTACGTAAGCACCGCGCATTTGCGCTTCATTATGGGCGTGTGTTAAAAGGAAGAGTTCTTCCATTTCAAGGTTGCGCAGCATCGTCCGCAGGGCTTCGTGCTGCTCTTCGGTTTTCAAAAAGTGATGAAAAATGGCAAGGGCCAGCACGGTATCAAACTTTTTCCCCGTGCCCACGTAGCGAAACACATCTTCAGAAACCACATCAAAAGAAAGACCATTCGCCTTACGCAACCCGTTCATGAAATAGAGAAACCGCTGGCTTTGCTCCACAGCCACACAGTGCCTTCCCGTCTGCTCAATGAGAGTCGGAAGATAGCCCCAGTGTGAGCCTATATCCATCACCGTCTGCGAGGACGGAAGCATGTTCTCAATGATATGCTGCGTTCGCGCCTTGTGCAGGGCGCCCCTGTCTATCAAATCCGGATGGGCCAAAGGGGCATAAACCTTTCCAACCGTACTCTGGGCGTACGCATCCACCTTGTTACAAAAATCAACCCAATTCCGGTGACGAGCAAGTATTCGTACCGGAACGGAGGGCAAGTTGAGCAATTTGGCAATCGAAAGCCTGTGCCGGCCATTGCAGAAAAGTGGCCTCCCATATCTATCCAATGCAATGGATATGCAATCTACGTCTCCTATTTGAATATACCCATTGTCTTTTATGGAAACGTATACCTTTTCCAGACTGTAGCACCTGGTAAGAAACTCCTCTCTGTCTTTACAGCCCCATTTGGTCATTCCGGATTCAATCTGATCCACATTTTTCTTAAAATATTCCGTTTCCTCCCAGGGGACTCCTGAAAGACGCTGCTTGAACGATCCATAAAAATTAACAGATTTCTCAAAGGGCATCACATCCTTATCCCAGTCTCCATCGAGTATAAGCTCTTCCCGTCTGCCTATCGGCAGCTCAACACGCATTCCAAGCTGTATGGACTGTGGATTAAACCAATATATCATGGCAAACGTTCCTTCGACTGAGCACTTGGCAATATATCCCTGAACATCTCTCTGTTCATCCAAGACCAACGTGGGGGTTTTTACACTTCCCCCATGTCCGGGCCACACTCGCAGAATCAATACTCCAGCGGCAGAGAAATCGTTCTTCTGTCACGGGCGGATATGTAGGCGGCAATAAGCACTTCCAGCGACTTCAGGCCTTCTCTGCCGTCGGTTTCCGGTTCCGCATTCCCGCGCAGCGTATCAACAACATTCTTGTAGTACAAAGGGTGTCCGAAGCCGTACACAGATGTCGTCTCATACGAGGCACTGGACAGGTCGGCATCATAGTCACGGGGTTCGGCAAAATCCCACAGCTGCACCTCGTTCACAGCCACGCCGCCTATGCGCGCCGTGCCCTTCTCCCCGATAATGGTGATGGAGCCTTCAAGGTTCTTGGGATAGGTCAGCATGGAAACGGCCACGGAGCCCAGTGCTCCGGTACGCCAGCGCACGTTAATTACCCCGGAATCTTCCACTTCAATGTCCCGCGCAAGCGATCCGGTCATGGCCTGCACATCCGCCACCGGCCCGATAAGCCAGTCCAGCAGATCAATATAGTGGCTGGCCTGATTCATAAAGGCCCCGCCGTCCATTTCCCACGTGCCGCGCCACTTGGCAGAATCATAATATGCCTGCGGCCGTGTCCAGAACACGTTTACCTGCACCATATAAATGCGCCCGAAACGCTTTTCGTCTATTGCCCGCTTGAGCAACTGAATTGTGGCGTTCCGGCGGTTCTGTTTCACGATGAAAAGCCGCACGCGCGCCTCATCGCAGGCCTGCACCATGGCAAGACCATCTTTCCAGCGTGTCGCCATGGGCTTTTCGCTCATGACATGCTTCCTGTGCCTCGCCGCCTCTATGGTCTGCTGCGAATGCAAACCGGAAGGCGTGCACAAGATCACCATATCGCAGTCACATTCCGCCACCAATCTGGCGTAGCTGCCATAAGGCCGGGCCTGATACTTCCGGGCATAGGCCTCAAGCGTTTCCAGATTGTCGTCGCACACGGCCACCAATTCCAAATCTTCAGAGTGCGCCGCAATTGCTTCAAAGTGCTTACCCGCAATGCGCCCACAGCCCACCAGCGCCACCTTGATCTTCCGGTTCTTGATATTCTGGTACAGCATACGCCCCTCCAGCTAACTACAATGGTCCGAAATAACAGCACACACACGCTCCACCTCGTCCCTTTCCATGTAGGGATGGAAAGGCAGCGAGAGCACCTCTTCGCAACTTTGCGCCGCCACAGGAAACGCATCGGCGGCAAGTCCGTGCTCCGCAAAGGCTCCCTGCACATGCAACGGCTTGGGATAATAGATATTGGTAGGAATACCCTGCTCTTTCAAAGCACTGGCCAGATCACTCCGCCCCTGTGGCACACGTATGGTATACTGGGCGAACACGCTTGTCCTCCCGCCTGCCAATCGTGGCACAGTTACGCCGCAAGCGTCCGAAAGCCCCCGGGCATACCACGCCGCAACCTGTTCCCTGCGCTCCAGCTCTTCTGCAAAAATATCCAGCTTGGGCAGCAAAATGGCAGCCTGCATCGTGTCCAGCCTGCCATTGATGCCTATACGGCGATTGTCATACTTATCCGTTCCCTTGCCATGAACGCGCACAGAAGCAAGTTCAGCGGCAAGGGCATCGTCATCGGTGAAAATGGCCCCTCCGTCCCCATAGCACCCCAGCGGCTTTGCCGGAAAGAACGATGTGGCCGCGCCGTGACAACCAAGACCGCACACGCGCTTCCCCATCCATGTTCCGCCAAATGCCTGTGCGCCGTCTTCCAGCACCAGCAGACCTTCTGATTCGGCAAGGGGCAGAATCTGCTCATACGCGGCAGCCTGCCCGAACAGGTCAACGGGAATAACACACCGGGCACGCAACGGCGCCGCTTCCAATGCCGCAGGGGGCAGCGGATGCAATGACACATCCTGTAATTTCACCGCCTGCACCGCGCGGGCAAGGCAGGCAGGGTCCATGTTGAACGTTACCGGGTCTATGTCCACAAAAATGGGGGTTGCGCCCAGCAGGGCGGGCATCTCCGCCGTGGCAAAAAAAGTAAATGCCGGAACAAAAACCGCGTCTCCGGGCCCCACTTCCCACGCCATAAGCAGCATGAGCAGCGCGTCACTGCCGGATGAACACGACAGGCAGTGCCTGCTTCCCGCATACTCTGCCAATCGGGACTCAAGCTCCTTCACCTCAGGCCCCATGATATAATGCCCATGGGAAAACACCGCCTCTGTCCGGAGCCGTATGGCTTCTGCAATGCGCTTCTGCTGGCGACTAAGATCGATGAACTCCATACTCAAATACCCTCCAGACCATGATGTTCCCCAGCTTCACGCATTCTAAAATGCAAGTTACATACCGGGCAAACAAGCTTAGTGTCCAGTTTTTCCCCGCACTCGCAAACCCATCCCTTGTGCCGGCCGGGATTCCCATACACAAGCGCATGGTCAGGAATATCTTTTGTTATCACCGCCCCTGCCCCCACCAATGCGTATCGCCCAATGGTCACCCCGCAGACAATGGTGCAGTTGGCTCCCAGACTCGCCCCTTTGCGCACAAGGGTGGGCCGCATCTCGTCCATCCGGCGGATATGCGCCCGCGGATTCCAGACATTGGTAAACACCATGCTTGGTCCGCAAAAAACATCATCTTCCAGCGTCACTCCGCTGTAAACACTCACATTATTCTGAATCTTACACCCGCTGCCTATCTGCACCCGCGGGCCGATAACCACATTCTGCCCTATATTGCAGTTCTCTCCGATGCGGCTTCCTGAAAGGATGTGCGAAAAATGCCAGACGCGGCAGCCTTCGCCGATAGTCACATCCTCATCAACGCAGGCAGTGGGGTGAATAGAAATCATGTGAGCCTCTCTGTCGTATCGCGTTCTTTGTCCTTCAGACTGCACCTGCATGCAGTACACGCCATGAGATCAAAAAGTATGTAGTACGCCCGCACCCGCCCGTCAGCGATGCAAACGCGCAGAAAAATCCTTTGCATCCGGCTGCGCACAATCCCTCTGATGGGATTCTGCGTCGGAACTATGACAAGCAAAGATCTCCATGAGCACTTCACGCCATCTTTGCACATGCTTTTCGCGTGAAAAATGCTTCCAATACCGCTCCCGCCCTTTTTCAGCCATAGATGCAAGGCTTGCAGAATCTCTTGCAAGGGCAATCACATACTCCGCGAGCATATGGGGCTGAGCAAGCGGGAACATGTAGCCCGTCTCTCCATGGACAACAAGCTCAGGGATCCCGTTTACATCAGAAGCCACACACGGAGTGCCAAGCACCATTCCTTCAAGTATGGAGAGCGGCAGGGCCTCTCCCCGTGAAGGGAGCACAGACAGGTCAGCGGCGTAGAGATACTCCAGCGCATTGTCACGGGGGCCCAGAATATGAATCCGGTCTGCATGCGGTGAACGCTGCGCCTGCTGCACAATGCCCTCCCCTCCGAAACCGGGAAGCACCGGCCCCACCAGAAGAAGCTGCGCGTCAGGAATTTCCGCAACTATTGCGCCCATGGCATCAAGAAGAATATCTTGCCCCTTGCGCACCTGAATGCTCGCAAGACATATGATCAAAAAGGCATTCTCCGGCAGGCCAAGCTTTGCACGGGTTTGCGCTGCAGACTTGGCGGCAACCTCGGCCGCCTCATCTTCCCGGATGCAATTGTGAATGGTCAGCGACTTGTTGTGTGCAAGCTCCGGAATAGCCTGCCACTCCTTTGTCACGTTTTCAGCCACACAGATATTCACGGTGTAGTTTCGCAAGGCATCCACCATCGCGGCAAGAGAACTGTCGTCCGTAATATCGGCGGCGAAGTGGAACGGGGAGTTGTGGTTCATATAGACTGTCGGACACGCAAAGGGCAGCCCCAGCTCCTGCAGATAATCATGGGGCAGCCTCCTCACTCCTTCAATGATGATCAGGTCCGGCTTGCTGCCGGGCAGCCTGCAGGGAAGCCATTCCCCCTGCATGAAGGACTGCTCGGTAATCCCCATAGCAGAATGAGCATTTCTGCGCACCGTGGGTATCCATTCGGGCCATGGCGGATTCTGCTTGTCTCTCAGGGCGTGGCAATGACGGGCAAATTCGGCAATGGCGCCGGGCAGCCCCAGATCCATGGGGGTGATAATTGTTATATCGCAAAGATCATCGTTGTAGAGCAGGGAAGCCAAGGTCATAAACCTTGCCTGAGTCACGCCGTTCACTCCGCTGTTCGAGGCACCAAATCCGTCTGCGACGTACCATATGTGCTTCCGCTCGCGGGCCGTATTCCGGGTGGCGGAACATGGGGCAGGTGCAGAAGGGGCAGCAAGGTCGGTAAGGGTATGAGAAAAGCCCATGGCCTGACACAGCGTCCGCTCTGCAACAGACAGCATGCCCGCCTGCACTTCAAACGCATACAGTTCACCGAACGCCCGTGAGGAGTGGGGCGCAAACAGGGCCGCCCCTTCATACAGCCCCAGCTTCTGAGCCGGGGATTCTGCAATACTTGCCTGAATGCTGAACAGTTGCGAAAAAAACTCAAGGATATCCCTGTCCCAGTGCCACAGTGACAGGTAAAAGCCGCCCAGTGCGTGTGCCGGCGCAATGTTCCCTGCCCGGGCAAGCGTTTGCATGGCATGTGTTACCGCCAGTTTTTCCAGCGGATACTGGGCAAGCAGTATTGCCGCCATTTCAACGGCACGCTCAGGACTCTGAAGCTCAAAAAACTTATGGGTGCGGGCAATAATCTGCCGGGCAAGTGCGGCAAAAGCATCAGCAGCCCCCGCCGGCTTTGCCTGCGCTATGTACGGGGCAATCTCCGGAACAATGTAGGCTATCGCCTTGCGCACCCTCTCAGCCAATGCTTCCTGCTGCGCCGCAATCCCATTGTGGTTCAGCGGTTCTTCTCCCGCTGCCTGCCGCCTGCGAATGGCAATATTCTCACGGATGAGCCGGGGCGGAATCCAGTTGGGACGCGTCAGTTCGTCCTGTACCTGCGGCAGAATAGACGCATCATAGACAGCGGGGTTCAGGCGAACGATCTGTTCCTTGATCATAACGTCTTTGCTGCGGGAATCCATCAGCATAGACTGTTTCTTCCGGCGGTAAAAAAACAGCGGCTCAGCAATCTGTGCTCCTGCCCAGCCCTGTTGCGTGGCACGAATCCAAAACTCCCAATCCTCATACCCATGCACCATTTCCGAACGGTAGCCGTGCAGTTCTCTCCACATGCTTTTTCTGAATAATGTCGTGCACGTCTGCTGGTTCATGAAGAAAAACGACAGCGGATTAAATTCCTGAGCCGGCCAGATCTTGTTCACATCCCCAAAAAAGAGCGCTTTGGTGCTCACATACCCGAAATGAGCATGCGCCATGAGCACGGGAACCGTCTGTGCCAGAAACGACGGAGCAATCAGGTCGTCGGCGTCCAGGGGGAGAATAAACTCTCCTTTTGCCCGCGTTATCCCTTTGTTCCGCGAGGCAACAAGCCCGGAGTTGGGCTGTGCATAATACCGTATTCTGTGCTGCGGATACGCATCTATGCACGCCTTTGCCACACTCTCCGTATTATCAGAACTCCCGTCGTTTATGACAATAATCTCCAGCTCTGAAAAAGACTGGCTCACAACGCTTCTTATGCAATCAGGCAGATACTCAGCATGGTTGTAGCACGGAATAACAACAGAGATTAAGGGCTTATCAAGCTCAGGAGCCTTAACAGAGCCTTCTGAACGGTGTGACTGCATAAGCCAATCAACAAGAACAGCCGATTCCCCCGTATTTGTCAGGTAATCAATAACTGCTGCATGCAGGTTCTTCGGCCGCTTCCCGGTGCTTTCCAGCCCCTTCACAGCCTGTTCAAGAAGTTCCGCGTTCATCGTTTCCCGCCCAGTCTGTCTTTCACAAAACCCACAATATTCCGTGCAGCATCGCCAGCCCCGTACATGTTTTCCGGGTACTGCGCCTGCAGCATAGCCGCTGCCCCTGCAAGAGCAATCTCGCCCGCGTCGGGTTTTGACAAAATGTTCCACCCGCAGTCCGTCAGCTCACGCCAGCCGGTGTCGGGCATGATCACAACCGCACGCCGTCCGGCGTAATACGCCTCCTTCTGCAATCCGCCACTGTCTGTCACAACACAGGCAGATGCCCTGACCAGTGCCATAAGTTCCACATAGCCAAGGGGCGGCAGCACCTGCAGTGCCCCTACATGTCCATCCAGATCAAACCGGGCAATGCACTTCCTTGTGCCGGGGTGCAACGGGAGCAGAACGGGCAATGCAGCCTCTCGGCTCAGCCGGTTCAGTCCTGCCAGTATCTCCCTGAGCGGTTCTGCGCGGTTTGTATTAAAATCCCTGTGGATGGTTGCCACAATAAACTTCTCTGGCGACACGCCCAGCGGAAGCCACGGTTCCAGAACAGCAATGCGCGGCTCCATGCGTTTATACAGGTCGCACATTATATCGCCCGTCACCGCAACCGCCGCCTTACAGCCCTCCCGCGCCAAATTCTCCGCCGCCAGCGTTGAACAGCAGCATAACAATGCAGAAAGCCTGTCCGTAACCACCCGGTTAATTTCTTCGGGCATGCTTTCCGGCTGCTGCCGGATACCCGCCTCAACATGGATAATCGGAATATTCAGCTTGGCAGCGGCCAACGCCCCGGCCAGCGTGGTATTCGTGTCTCCGTAGACAAGCAGGGCATCCGGCGCTTCTGCCTTGAGCACTCTTTCCGCTCCAAGCAACATTGCCGCGGTCATTTCCGCATGGCTTCCCGACCCCACACCAAGATGATACTGCGGAGGGGGAATTCCCAGCTCATCAAAAAAAACATCCGACATTCGCGCATCGTAATGCTGCCCTGAATGCACAAGAACATGCGTCCACGCATGCGTTGCCACTACCTCAGCATTGAGAATGGCTTCTTTGATAAATTGTGGCCGTGCACCGACCAGCGATACTATCTTCACCTCTGCCCCCTGGCGTCTTTATGCATTTCCGGGACGGTCAACTGTCTTTCCGACCATGGCAAGCAGCCTTCCCACCTCAGGGCATCGCTCCATGAGTGCCTGAAGAGATGCTTCCTCCGCCTTTTTCCGCCCAAGATGCCGGTTCACCAGAACAAGCCGCATATATGGCTGCCATTCTTCAAAAGAAGATACGCCTGCCGCTTTCAGGTAATACCCCAATGCCTCAGGCAGTTCGCCACGCCCTTCGTGGGCAAGCCCCAGCCAGAAATAAGGATAAGGCAGGTCCGGACATGCTTCTGTCCGTTCCCGTATGCGCTCCTCGGATTCCTTAGACAGACGCGCCAGCACGGTGTGGGCATCAATAACCGGCAAAATGCCGTAAATATCCGCCAGCATCGTCTGATGCATGGCTCTGCTTTCTTCCCTGCGAACGTCCGGACGGGCAGTCCTGCTCTCGCCGGCATGCGTACGCACCAGCGCGGCAGGCTCAGGCAGCTGCTTGGCTACCAGCCCCACACGCATGCACCGGAGCCAGAAATTCCACTCCTCCAGCCCCCACGGATGCCCAGATGCATACCCTCCGGCTCTCTGCCACAAACTCTTCCTGAATAATGATGCGCCGGGAAACGTATTTTCCTCTTTAAGAACATCAGGGGAGTAGCGCTTGGGAGTCCACACACCAGTTTCATGCCCGAACATCTGCACCGCACAGGAGACCACATTAAGCTCAGGACGCCTGACTACATGTTCCATAGCCAGACTGACAAAAAACGGCCTGATCAAATTATCTGCCTGTAAAGGTACAATCCACTTTCCTTTTGCAGATTCTATTCCTGAATTATATGACCCGGCAAGTCCCGGTTCATTTTGCTGAATAATACGCGATGCGACATCAGGATATCTTTCAAGCAAACTTTTATAGGTATCCAGCAATTCATCATTGTTTCCATCATGAACAACAATAATCTCTAAATCTTTCCATGTCTGGTGAGCAACACTTTTGTATGCATCAGCAAAATGAATACTTTCATTTTGGCATGATAGCACAACAGAAACCATGGGAGACGCCTCCCCGACAACACTGCTGCCGTGCGCAACAGACTGTAAAAACGCCCCTAGCTTTACGGCTTTTCTATCCCAGCTGAGAACATGCAGGGCATACTCCCTCTCCTGCTCCCGTATCCCCGCAGCGATGCTCACCTTTTCAGCAAATTTTGCCAACGTGGCAATATCAATGGGCGATTCATCCAGCGGTGTTCTCAGCACAAATGGCAGCTCAGCGGAAAAATCCGGGTCACTGCCGGCATACACAAACGGAATCCCCTGTATCGCATATTCACGATGCTTAAGGGCGCATATCTCCGTAAGACCAAGCCGATGATACGCCAGACTGCCTATCCCCAGCTGGCACCCTGCGGACAACGCCTCAAGCTCTTCTTTGGCAAGCTTGCCATGATACACAACATTGGCCGACACCCCCACATCCTCTGCAAGATGCAGCAAAGACGAAATCTCTTCACCGTCCCCCGCAATATGTAAAACAACTCGGGGGTCAGACTGATAGTGAGCCAATCCCCGGATAACCCTGTCAATTCCATGCCACTTGGAAAACCGGGCCGCACAAAAGATGTGTATTTCATCACGTTTTCCCGGTCCATGGCACAGGGAATATCCTTCAGGGGAACAACCATTCGGGATAACAACCCCAGGCGTATCCCCCCCGCTACGTTCAATCTGATGTGATAAAATCTGATGGGTTACTCCAACAATGCCGGAAGCACGCTTCAAACACTTCTCCCCCCACACCAACTCACCTTCAAGCGATGCGCCGGAAACTTCGTTAACCTCAATAGTATTATGCTCAAAAACAACCTTACATCGCACACTGCACATAAAATCATAAAGCATTTTATCTGCAACTGGATATCTGAACAGCACAACATCCGGAGACAACTCCTCCAACATACTTATACAAGCGGAAAAATAATATTTTTTATCATACTCATGTACAATGTGTATAATATTATCTCTGGAGTAGTCAGCTCCTTTAGATCCGAGCACAACCCCCGTTATGTTATATCCCGCCTTTTCAAGACCATTAACCTGCGCTGCAAATTTTTTAAATATCTGCGCATAGTTCGGCTCAATAAAAGCAATATAAACTATCTTCATCGTCATTCCTTGCCTGAACACACTATCGTAAACAGTACTGCCCCTGCTTGATGAAATGTCTTTCCCGAGCACGCAGCCAGCATTGTCCGTCCGTATCGCAACCCCGTTGCGCCTACCATCTTCTCGCCGTTCTCTATGCACAGCCGGTATCAGCCTTTTATGCACTTTTCATTCCACATTCACACACATCTCCCCCTTGCCTGACCCCCGCCAAGACGCTATCCAAGGCGTGCACTGCCTGCGCTCCGGCGCCCACATGCCAACCCCCAAGAGGAACCCCATGGAACGCCATATCCGCTATTCCCATCAAGACAATGCCCTCATCCTGCTGGACCAGCGCTACCTGCCCGCCCGCGAAGACGACTTCCCGTGCCGCACCACGCAGGATATCATCTACGCCCTGCAAACCATGGTCGTCCGCGGCGCGCCCGCCATAGGCGTCACCGCAGCCTACGGATGCGCCCTTGCCGCGCGTGAGGTGGCAGCCGAGGCAGACTGGAAAACCGCCCTCTCCCACAGGCTGGAGAGCATCGCAGAAGCGCGCCCCACCGCCGTGAACCTGCGCTGGGGTGTGGAGCGCATGAAAAAGCTCTGGGCTGCCAACAGCACCGCAGACAGGCAAACCCTCGCCGAACTCTGGTTGCAGGAAGCCACCCGCATCCACAAGGAAGATATCGCCATAAACACCCGCATGGGTGCCCACGGTGCGGCGGTCATAGACGATGACGACACCGTCATGACCCACTGCAACGCCGGTGCCCTTGCCACAGCAGGATACGGCACCGCCCTCGGCGTCATCCGCGGCGCCATAGACGCGGGCAAAAAGAACATCTCCGTCATCGCCAACGAAACCCGCCCCTTCCTGCAGGGTGCCCGCCTCACCGCCTATGAACTCAAGGAAGACGGCATCCCCGTCACCGTCGCCTGCGACAACGCCTGCGGTCTGCTCATGCGCCGCGGCATGGTGCAAAAGGTGGTTGTCGGTGCAGACCGCATCGCCGCCAACGGCGATGCCGTGAACAAGATAGGCACCTATTCCGTGGCGTTGCTTGCGCGGGAACACGGCGTCCCCTTCTATGTGGCAGCCCCGCTTTCCACCATAGACCGCAACACCCCCACCGGCGACCACACCCCCATAGAAGACCGCACCCCGCGTGAAGTCACCCACGTGGGCGATACGCAGATCACGCCCGACGGTGTCCCCGTATTCAATTTCGCCTTCGATGCCACCCCCGCCGCCCTCATCGCGGGCATCATCACCGAGGTAGGCATCCTGCGCCCCCCTTACGCAGAATCCATTGCCCGGGCATTTAACGATGCCGGACTGGAGTAGGGCGGCCTGCCGGGCACTTCTCACAGCATACCAAAAAGCTACCGATAAGCCTGCGCACAATTACCTATAAAAAAAGCCTGCTCCGTTACGGGGCAGGCTTTTCCATTTTTCATTTTACTTTCAGCTAATTAACGTTGTTTGGAACAGTCTCGGTTCCGGCTGCCACGGTCTCAGCGTCAAGCTTGAGCCGCATTGCCTCCACAAGTTTCGCAAACTCTTCCATCTTCTTCTTGCTCACAGGCTCGGAACGCGGGCTTATCACCTTGGTGGGATTCACATACGCACCGTTCTTCTTCATGCGAAAATCCAGGTGCGGTCCGGTTGCATATCCCGTTGCCCCCACATAGCCTATCACCTCTCCCTGCCGCACGCGCTTGCCCACCTTCATCCCTTTGGCAAAGCTGGAAAAGTGCAGATACCCGCTCTCATAGCCGTTGGTATGGCGCAGCATCACATACTTGCCTGCGGCGTGGTCGCTGGCCACCTTGGTCACGGTGCCGTCACCAATGGCCAGCACAGGTGTGCCCGTGGGGGCGGCATAATCCACACCGTGGTGCGGGCGGTAGGTCTTTAGCACCGGGTGCAGACGGCTGTGGGAAAAATTGGAAGAAATACGTGTGAACGAGAGCGGTGCCTTAAGGAAGGCCCTGCGCAGGTTGCCGCCTTCCGCGTTATAATACTGCACCACGCCGTGCTCGTCTTCCATGCGGTAGCCTTCATGTCTCGTTCCCTGGTTGGTGAACGATGCGGCAAGCACCCGTCTGTAGCCCTTGAATTCCCCGTCACGAAACCGCTTTTCCACCACGGCAGAAAAACTGTCTCCCTGCCGCAGGTCGCGGATAAAGTCCACTTCCCACCCGAAAATATCCGCCAGCGTAATGGCCAGAGCGGCATTTTCGCCTGTCTTTTCCACCGCTTCAAACAGGTTGGAGTTGATAATGCCGGAAACACTCACGGTTTCCATATCATAGTGTATATCATGCACCTGCGGCACATAGCTTTTTGAGCCATTCTCCGCGTCTGCGGCTATGTCCACCACAAGAAACTTGTCGTTATCTATCTCATATTCCCACCGGGTCAGGGCACCGTCTTCCGTATGCACCCTGTAGGGCTGTCCGGCGCGTATACGGCACAGATCAAACACAGGCTTGCAGGCTTCCGCCAGATTGTGAATATCCGAAGTACCCAGCCAATCAGAAAGAATGGTAGAAGCGGTCTGTCCGTTGTTTACCGAGGCAGCCACCACTTCCAGCAACGGTCCCTTGGGTTCCTCCGGTACAGGCGCCGCAGATTTTTCCATGGCTACCGGCTGTTCGGCGGGCACATCCGTCCCGGATCCTGAAAAACCCCATATTCCGGCAATCAATGCTGCGGCAATGCACAAACCTGCCGCCATAAGGGGTTTCTTGCCAATGCCGGAAATTCTTCTGCGGTTCAATCTGCTCATCATCTGTTCCATGCGCCGGAAAGGCGGTTAAACGGATTACTCGGTGGCATGGACCAAAAAAACGCCACATCGTAGAACTGGCCGTCGAAAAGTATATTTTCAACTACCGTATGCACTTATCAATGTTTTACTTGCAGACAGAAGGTTCTGCCGTTTCCTCTGGCGAAAGCATCGCCAGCCGAATGCCGGGTTGCGGCGTGTGATAAGCCGCGTTCTGCGCTACCACAGAAACAGGCAAAAGAAAACCGGCACTCTCGGTCAGGGTATCCGGCTCTGTTAAAAAAGTCTAGACTTTTTCACAAATCCATCAATCCCTTACCTGCGCCCGCTTCCGGCAATTCACGGCGTCATCGGTTCTCCGCTTGGCTTGCCAGACCTTTTCTGCTATGCATGTGAGGTTGCCGTTCTCGCTGTCCGGCCTGTGGAAAACACCGGTCGCCGCCCATCGGCTCCGCCTGTTTCTATCCGGTGTCGCTATTTTGAACCTGCTGTCATAAAAGAACGTTACGTGCTAAAAAAGGCTCTCAGAGATCATCTTTCGGCCAGCTTTCCGGAGCAGGCCCTGCGCCAGTGGTTCGACCCGCTGTCCATTGTCATGAGCAGCGTCGAAAAACGGCTGTCCATTTTTTTCCCGCACCCTTTTTTCGCCCACTGGTTCCAGCAGAACGCACAGAACATGTTCGAACATTCCCTCAGAGATTATCTGGGCGAAGGATACAGGCTCGATTATTCCACCCAGTGCGCGCAGCGCAGCCAGAACAACAGGTTCGGCTCCCTGCCCTTGCAGCGGCTGAAGAATCTCGATCTCCCCTACGGCAAGGACTTCATCTTCGACACGTTTCTCCACAACCGGAAGAACGAATTCCCGGTCCTCAGCGCGCGCGAAGTATCCAAACCCGGGTGCCTTATCCGCTATAACCCTTTTGTCCTCTGTGGTGCCAGCGGCACGGGAAAAACCCACCTGCTGCGCGCCATGGGCAATGAAATAGCCCGGCATACCGATCCCGAATATATTTTCCTCGGCACGGTGGAAGACCTTGCCGCCATCTACGGGGCGGATTATCAGGCAGATACCCACGCCGCCCGGCGGCACCTTGCCCGGCATGCCTATTTTCTTCTGGACGATATCCAGCGGTTCAAAGATTTCCCTGCGCTGCAGGAAGAGATGATTTTTCTGTTCAACATGCTGCACGATGCCGGACGCCAGATGGTCTTCACTTCGTCCGGTCCCATATCCGGATTCGAATTCATGGATCAGAAACTACGCTCCCGGCTGGAATGGGGCCTCATCGCCCAGATCAAACCGCAAGATCTGGATATCCGTGTGCGTTTTGTCATGCAGCGGCTTAAGCAGGATCGTCTGCGCCTTTCCAAAGAACAGGTTTTCATGCTCTGCCAGCGGTTCCCGGATTTCCGCCACCTGCAAGGGGTGCTCACCAAACTGGCCGCCTTCCGCGACCTCATGAGCAAAGATGTCACCGACAAAGACTTCGAGCACATCCTTGCCCATACCGACCACCGGCAGGGCAGTTCCATTACGCCCGAAACGGTCATCACCATCATAGCGGAACATTTCAGCCTTACCGCCAAAGACATCACCGGCTCAAAAAGGCACCAAAAGGTCGTTCAGGCACGCCAGCTGGCCATGTTCATATGCAGGCAACTGCTGGGCAGCTCTTACCCCTCGCTGGGTCGCCTGTTCGGAGGAAAAGACCACTCCACAGCCATGTATGCAGTTAAAAAAGTCAAAGAATTACAGGAAAGTAACAAAGATACGAAACTTTTAGTGACCGAGCTGAAGAAAAAGTGCCTTACCAGAGACGGATAAGCCGCACCCATAAAGTTACGCATTTTGCGTTCCTAAAATGCTTCCAATTTGTCACCACATTTTTAAAACAATATCAGCAACATACCTTCACTAGCAACAAAGGCACACCCTATACTGCTACTACAAGGAGATCATTATGAATTTAAGAGTATTTAAAGAAGACGTCATCGACGGTCTCCAGAAAGCCGCAAGCATCATCCCTGCCAAGACAGGTGCCGCCTATCTGCGGTCTCTATGGCTTAAAGCCGAAGAGGGTGCTCTCCATGTCCTCTCCACAGACTCCAACATAGAATTCCGGGGACGTTATCCCGGCGAAGTCTCCGAAAACGGTCTCGTGGGTGTTCAGGGCAGGGCCTTCGTTGATCTTCTTCGCAAGCTCCCTTCCGGCGAAATCACCCTCCGGCTGGATACAGCCACAGGCAACCTCATGATCGAGCAGGGCAGAAGAAAATATAAACTGCCCGTGAACGATACCAGCTGGTTCCAGAACTTCTCGGACTTTCCGGAAGAAGGCTCCGTCTACTGGTCAGGCGACTTTGTTCAGGAACTCATCGACAAGCTCGCCTACTGCATTTCCGATGAAGACTCCATGGAAGCCATTGCCTGCCTGAGCATGAAGCCCATGCCCGACGGCACCATAGAAGCCTGCGGTCTGAACGGTCATCAGTTTTCCATGCAGCGGTTCATGAACGATGAACTGCACGCACTGCTGCCGCAGGAAGGCATGCTGGTACAGAAAAAATATCTCGGCGAGCTTAAGAAGTGGCTCGGTGGCGACGAGATTGAGCTGAACATGAGCAACAAGCGGCTCTTCTTCCGCCGTGGCGACAAGCGCGAAACCTTCAGCCTGCCGCTTTCCTACTACCAGTACCCGGAATACAACAATTTCCTCTCCAAGCTCACTGCTCCGGACGTGGCAACGCTTGATGTGGACCGCAGGGAGATGATAGATGCCCTTGACCGCCTGAACATCTTCAACACGGAAAACAACCGCTGCACCTATTTTACCTTCAACGGGGGAGATGTCGAACTTTCGTCGCAGGGACAGGAAGTAGGCACCGCCAACGAAGCTCTGGAAGCGCAGTACAAGGGCGAAATCAAGCGCATCGCGTTCCCCACGCGCAACCTGATCGAAATTCTCAACCACTACCAGTCCGAAACCCTGCGTTTCCTGCTCACCGGAACGGAAGGCCCGTGCGGCCTGCAGGGTAAAGATGACCCCGAATACACGGTCATCATCATGCCCATGAAGATAGTGGAAGAGACGTACTACAGCGAGGAAGAAGTTTAATGACCAGCGCTGCAAGCAAACAGCAGTACACTGCGGACAGCATAACCGTTCTTGAGGGGCTTTCCGCTGTCCGCAAGCGCCCCGCCATGTATATCGGCAGCACAGACGTGCGCGGCCTGCACCATCTTGTCTACGAGGTGGTGGATAACTCCATCGACGAGGCCATGGCAGGCTTCTGCGACCGCATCACGATCAAGATCCATCTGGATAACAGCGTCACCGTGCGTGATAACGGCCGTGGCATTCCCGTGGACATCCACCCCAAGGAAGGTCGTCCCGCTGTAGAAGTGGTCATGACCGTGCTGCACGCCGGCGGCAAGTTCGACAGCGACACCTATAAGGTATCCGGGGGTCTGCACGGCGTGGGCGTTTCCTGCGTGAACGCCCTGTCCGAATATCTGGAAGTCACCATAGACCGCGACGGCTACCGCTATCATCAGCGCTATGAACGCGGTGTTCCGGTCAAGGGCGTGGAAACCCTGTGCGAAAGCGACAGACGCGGCACTACCGTACGTTTCCGTCCGGATGAAGAGATATTCGAAACTAACCAGTTCATCTACGATGTGCTTAAAAAGCGCTTTGAAGAACTGTCCTATCTCAATTCCGGCCTGACCATAGAATTCACCGACGAGCGCAGCGGCGATTCCGAAACCTTCTTCGCAGAAGGCGGCATCAAGCAGTTCGTGCGTGATCTCAATTCCGGTGAGGGCGGCATTCACGCCATCATTTACGGCAGCGGCAGCGGCACCGGAGATCAGGAAAACATCTTTGTGGAATACGCCATCCAGTATAACGCCGGATACAAAGAAAACTTCCTCACCTTTGCCAACAACATCCGCACCAAAGAAGGCGGCACCCATCTTCAGGGATTCAAAACCGCGCTCACCCGGGCCATAAATACCTACATTCAGGCCTCAGACCTGCCCAAGAAGCTTAAGATCAAGCTTTCGGGCGATGATGTGCGCGAAGGACTCACCGGCGTCATAAGCGTCAAGATTCCCCAGCCCCAGTTTGAAGGGCAGACCAAGACCAAGCTCGGCAACAGCGAAGTGGCAGGCCTTGTGGCCACCCTGTGCTACGATCACCTCATGACCTTCTTCGGCGAGAATCCCAAGGACGCCAAGATGGTCATCGAAAAGGCGGTTGATGCCGCCCGTGCCCGTGATGCCGCCCGCAAGGCAAAAGAACTTGTCCGCCGCAAGGGCGCGCTGGGCGATAATTCTCTTCCCGGCAAGCTGGCGGACTGCCAGTCCAAAGACCCTGGCGAATCCGAACTTTACATCGTGGAAGGTGATTCCGCAGGCGGTTCCGCCAAGCAGGGCCGCAATCCTTCCACACAGGCCATTCTTCCCCTGCGCGGCAAGATTCTGAACGTGGAGCGTACCCGTTTCGACAAGATGCTTGCCAACAAGGAAGTAAAGGCCCTCATCACCGCCATGGGCGCGGGAGTAGGGGAAGAAGATACGGATTACGAAAAGCTGCGCTACCACAAGATCGTCATCATGACAGACGCCGACGTGGACGGCGCGCACATCCGCACGCTGCTCCTCACGTTCTTCTTCCGTCAGTATCCCGGATTGATAGACCGGGGGCACCTGTATATTGCCCAGCCGCCTCTGTACCGGGCGCATTCTTCCAAGTTCGAAAAGTTCATCAAGGACGATGCGGAACTCAACGCCTTCCTCATGAACCGCATAGCGGACGATATTGTCCTGCATGGGAACAACGGTGTCACCTCCACTGGCGAACAGCTCAAGCAGTTGCTCAAGGTCATAGAGAATATCCAGAACAAGGTGGCAGAGGTGGACAACATCAACGTCAGCCGCGATCTGTTCCTCACCCTGCTGGATTATCCCGTGCGCCTGTTCCCGGAAAACTTTGAGGAAGAGCGGCTCAACGGTTTCGGCAGCTTCCTTTCAGAGCGCGGCTATGACGTGCGCACTGAGGAAGAAGTGGACGAGGTGGAACGCCGCGTATGGCTGGTCTTTGAAGACCAGAACGGCAGCCGCACCCGCATTGGCAACGAATTCTTCAATTCCAAGCTCTACAAGCAGCCCTTCATCGCCATGGACGACATCCGCAAGATGTTCGGCGGGCTGGAATTTACTGCCGTGCGTAAGGATGCGCAGGTGCAGTTGCCCACCATCTTCAGCGTGCTTGAGCATGTATTGCTGGAAGCCCGCAAGGGCATCAGCGTACAGCGTTACAAAGGTCTGGGTGAAATGAACCCGGAACAGCTGTGGGTAACCACCATGAACCCGGAAAACCGCGTCTTCCTGCAGGTAACCGTGGACGATGCGCAGGAAGCCAACGACATATTCGAGCAGCTCATGGGTGACAGGGTGGAACCCCGCCGCGAATTCATAGAGCGTAACGCCCTGAGTGTGCAGGATCTGGATATTTAACGCGAGGCTGAACGTGTCCAATCAAATAAGCATAGAAAAGGAACTCAAGAAGTCATATCTTGAGTATTCTCTGAGTGTTATCATAGGTCGCGCCATTCCGGACGTACGCGACGGGCTCAAGCCCGTGCACAGGCGCATACTGTTTGCCCAGCATGAACTCGGCAACGGCTGGAACCGGGCGCCAAAAAAATCCGCCCGCGTGGTCGGTGACGTCATCGGTAAATATCACCCCCATGGTGATTCCGCCGTGTACGATGCCATTGTCCGCATGGCCCAGCCCTTTTCCATGCGCGACCTGCTCGTGGACGGTCAGGGTAACTTCGGTTCCATAGACGGCGACGCCGCGGCAGCCATGCGTTACACGGAAGTACGCATGTCCCGCCTCGCAGGGGAATTCCTCAGCGATATCGACAAAGAAACCGTCGAATTCAAAGCCAACTACGACAACACGCTCCTGGAACCTTCGGTTCTGCCCACCAAGGTGCCCAACCTGCTGCTTAACGGCTCGTCCGGTATTGCGGTGGGCATGGCCACCAATATTCCGCCCCACAATCTGGGCGAACTGGTGGACGCTCTTCTGGTCCTTCTGGACGACCGCGACTGCAGCATTGAAGAGCTTATGCGTCACGTCAAGGGACCGGATTTCCCCACCGGCGGTATTTGCTACGCCGGGCAGGGACTGCGCGATGCGTATACCACCGGACGCGGCACCGTGAAGATACGCGGCAAGGTGGAGGTGGAGGAACGCAAAAAGGGCTTCCAGTCCATTGTCATCCGCGAGATTCCTTACGCCCTGAACAAGGCCAGCCTTGTGGAAAAGATCGCGGCGCTGGTCAATGACCGCAAGATAGACGGCGTAACCGACCTGCGCGACGAATCAGACCGCAAGGGCATCCGCGTGGTCATAGACCTTAAGCGCGGAACCATACCGGATATCGTCATCAACGCCCTGTACAAGTATACGCCGCTGGAAAGTTCCTTCGGCATTAATATGCTTGCCGTTGTGGGCAACCGCCCGCAGACGCTTACCCTCAAGAGTGCCCTGTCCTACTTCATCGATCACCGCCGCGAGGTCATCATACGGCGCACCCGCTACGACCTGCGTAAGGCCGAAGCCCGTGCCCATATTCTGGAAGGCCTGCGCATCGCACTGGATAATATCGATGAGGTAGTGCGCATCATCCGTGCATCCGGCACCCCGCAGGACGCACGGGACGGTCTCATGGACCGGTTCGGTCTTTCCGAAATTCAGGCTCAGGCCATTCTGGATATGCGCCTGCAACGCCTCACCAACCTTGAGCACGAAAAACTGGTGGACGAGTACACAGAACTGCTCAAGCAGATCACGTGGCTCAATTCCATTCTGGATAACAGAGACGTGCTGCAGGGCGTTATCCGCGATGAACTCACGGAACTTAAGTCCATGTTCGCCACCCAGCGCCGCACGGACATAGAGGCGGAACTGGACGGCATAGACATAGAAGACCTCATCCCGGATGAAGACGTGGTTATCACCCTTTCCCGCCGTGGCTACATCAAGCGCACCACGCTGGAATCCTACCGGGCTCAGAAGAGGGGAGGGAAGGGTATTGCCGGACTGCACACCGGCGACGGCGACTTCGTGCAGGACTTCCTTACCACCACCAACCATCAGTTCCTGCTGCTCTTCACCAACAAGGGCCGCATGTTCCAGCTCAAGGTCTACCAGGTGCCGGAGGGCGGCCGCACGGCCCGTGGCATGCACATCGCAAACCTGCTTCCGCTGGAAGAGAGCGAATTTGTTACCACCGTGCTCTCTGTGCGTGCCTTTGACGAAGACAAGTACTTCCTCTTCGCCACCAAGCGCGGCATGGTCAAACGGTCCAGCGCAGACCTCTACGGCAAGGCACGCCGCACAGGCATCATTGCCGTGGGCATGCGTGAAGATGACGAACTCATCATGGTGCGCGAGGTAAACGAACACTGCCATGTGGTGCTCACCACGCAGGACGGCATAGCCATCCGCTTCCATTGCAACGATGTGCGTCCCATGGGCCGTGGTGCCACGGGTGTAAAGGGCATTGCCCTGCGCAGCAATGATGAGGTAGTGGCCTGCGTCACTCTGGCGCAGGATACGACCAACGAGATTATGACCGTTTCTCAGGGCGGTTACGGCAAACGTACCCGGCTTGAGCTGTACCGTGTCCAGTCTCGTGGCGGCAAGGGCATCATCAACTTCAAGGTCACGCCCAAAACCGGCCCCGTGCTTGGTGCCATTCCTGTGCAGCTGGAGGATGAGCTCATCCTTCTTACCTCAGACAACAAGATCATCCGCATGAACATCAGCGAAGTCCGCAGCGTCGGCCGTGCAACGCAGGGCGTGCGGCTGGTTGCCCTCAACGAGGGCGGCAGCGTTGTCGGGTTCGACCGTGTCCAGGAACGCGATGTGATACTGATACAGGACGAACAGGAATAGATGACCCGCGCAACCGTTCTGGTACTGGTGCTTATAATCATCCTCGCCTCCGGCTGCTCCGGCATGCCGGAGGCCGAGGATGATCTTGCACAGGCCCGCAGGGCCTATGTTGATAGGCAGTATCTGGAAGCCGAACGCCTCTACGAGCGCTATCTCAAAGCCCATCAGGACGGAGAAGCGCGCTGGGAGGTCTGGAACCGCCTTGTGGAAATGGCCCTTGCCGTGCGCAACAATCCGCACGATGCCATCGACCTTCTGGAAGCCATGTATCTGGAATACGCCGATGATGAAGACAAGGCCCGGTCCATTCTCCACCGCCTCGGAACCCTTGCCATGGAAAACCGCGTGCTCGACAAGGCAGTGGAGGTCTGGCAACGGCTCCTCACCGCCCCGGATACCACTTCTCTCGACCATGCCGTTGCCTACCGCAACATAGGTGAAGCCTATATTGCCACCGGCGACTACGACCTTGCACTGGATGCCTTGCGTTCCTGTGTGGAGACCGATGCCCCGCCCGCGGAACATGCCCTGTGTCTGTACGGGCTCGCTCAGACGCATTTCTTTCTGGAAAACTACGACAAGGCCGAATCCATGCTGGAAGGGGTGCTCGCATCTTCCGGCATAGAGCAGGACCTGCGCATGATCGCCACCCTCCTGCTTGCAGATGTCTTCGACCATCTGGATATGCCCGAAAAGGCTGTTTCATTATTGCAGGGCATCCGCGATGAATACCCCAATCCCATGGTGGTGGAAAAGCGGCTGGAATATCTTGGGCAGCGCCTAGGGGTGGTTGTCAAACGGACTGCGCCGGTAAAGGATTCGGATATTGAACGCAACGACCCGATTCTGGAAACGGAACAGCAGCACGTGCCGGAATCCTCCAAGGATAATGATCCCTATTCCGGCATCTGAGCCACTGCGTCTCCGGGCGGCTTCGTTCTCCGGCACTGTTCGGTGTACGCTTCGCAGTGTCCCCCGTATCCCGCTGTCCCGTTCAGCAAAGGCATCCTGCGGGCCCAAAGCCCTGAGCCTTTCCCCTTTTCATATCCCCGCAAAGTGCTTATGTTCTCCGCACGCAGGGGAAAACAGCGCGTTTTCCCTCAATTTTCGTTGTTTTCAATCTATTTGGTGATGAAACATGATTCGTGAGATTCTGAAATACCCGGATGCCCGCCTTGCCGTTGAATGCACAGAGGTATGCGAGATTACGGAAGAAATACGCCAGCTTGCCGAAGACATGGCCGAAACCATGTACAAGGAAGAGGGCATAGGTCTTGCCGCCCCGCAGGTCGGCGAGCACTGCCGCCTTATTGTGGTGGATGTTACCGGCCCGGAAGAGCGCAAGGGACTGATGAAGCTGGTTAATCCCCGCCTCGTCAACCACGAGGGCGAAGTGGAAACCGAAGAAGGCTGCCTCTCCGTTCTCAATTACCGCTCCAAGGTCAAACGCGCCGAAAAGGTTCGCCTCCTTGCCAAAGATGTCGACGGCAAGGAAGTCTGCATGGATGCGGACGGCCTTCTCGCCATCTGCCTGCAGCATGAAATCGACCACCTGGACGGCACCCTGTTCATCGACAAGATCAGCCGCCTCAAGCGCACCATGTACGACGGCAAGGTCAAAAAATGGCTCAGGAAATAGCGGGAGGCTCTGCACCTATGCGCGCCGTGTACATGGGAACACCGGAATTTGCCGCCACCATCCTGCGGCATGTGGCAGAGTGGGGCGGCTGCGAAATCGTGGGCGTCTACACCCAGCCGGACCGCCCCTGCGGACGCGGCCAAACCTGCAAGCTTTCCGAAGTCAAGGAATTGGCGCTGGAGCTTGGCCTGCCCGTGTACCAGCCCGTCAATTTCCGCAATCCCGACGATGTGGAGCAGCTGCGCGCCTTAAGGCCCGATGTGCTCCTCGTCGCCGCCTACGGCCTCATTCTTCCGCCCGCTGTCCTGAACATTCCCGTGCACGGCGCCATAAACGTCCATGCGTCTCTCCTGCCTCGGTACCGTGGTGCCGCCCCCATCCAGCGGGCTATCATGAACGGTGACCCCGTTACCGGCATTTCCATCATGCAGATGGAGCAGGGGCTGGATACCGGCCCCGTCCTCCTGCAGAAGGCCCTTGCCATCGGCATTTTCGACACCGCAGGCACCCTTCATGACCAGCTTGCCGACCTTGGCGGCCGTATGCTTGTTCAGGCACTGGAACTGCTCCCCGTTGGCGGCCTGCGCCCCAAACCGCAGGACAATGCCCTGGCCACCCACGCCCCCAAGCTCACCAAACCGGAAGGCGTTGTGGATTGGAACCAGTCCGCCATTTCCGTGCATGCGCGCATCCGTGGCGTAACGCCGTGGCCCGGTGCCTATTTCATGATGCACAGGGCAGGGCACAAGCCTGTCCGCGTGTCCATTGAACCCGGCGAAATCGGCCCCGCGCTGGAAGGCACCCCCGCTCCCGGCACGGTGCTCGGCCTCGTGGACGACAAGCTGGCCATCGCCACCCGCGACAGGGTGTACTATATTTCGACCCTGCGTCCCGCCAGCAAAAAGCCCATGTCCGCAGCAGCCTTTCATTGCGGCTACCTGTGCGCCTGCGAAGAGGCCACCTGCTCCGGCGAAGGATTGTAGGCATGCGCTTGCGGCACCCCCCGATGCATTCCCCTGCCGGATACGTCTCCGCTGCCGCTGCACTCTCTCAGGAAGCATAGCCCGGAACCATTTATGGATACCTCACCCAACAGCGCTTCCGGCACTCCATCTCAGGGCCCTGCCACCCCCCGCGCGGCAGAGGCAGAATCCTACTACGGCGCGCGCAAACGCCTGTTCATAGGTCTTATCACCGGCACGTCTTTTCTCATCTGCACCATTCTGCTTCTCTTCTGGGTGGTTCCGTACATCGGCCTCGGCAATATCCATCCCATCCTCCCCTATGTGAGCGGGGCCTTCCTCTTTGTCCTTATTGTGGTCATTGCGTGGGCATCTCTCGGGCTTGTGCTGCATATCCTCAAGGGCAGGCCGGTGCTGGGCACACAGCGCATCCGCGGGCTCACCATCAAGCTTTTTCTGCCCCTCATGGTGCTGCTCGCCCGTTTTCTGGGCATCCCCAAAGAAAACGTGCGCCATTCCTTCATCAAGGTGAACAACGAGCTCGTCCGGTCAGAAAACGATACCTTCGCCCCGGAAGATATCCTCATCCTCACCCCCCACTGCCTGCAATCGAGCACCTGCACGCTCCGCCTGTCCTACGATGTGGACCACTGTGCCCGGTGCGGCAAATGTCCCGTAAGCATGTTGTTGCGGTTGCGCGATCATTACGGTGTTCAGTTCGCCATTGCCACGGGAGGCACCATCGCACGCCGCATTGTGGTGCAAAAACGTCCGCGCATGATCATTGCGGTTGCCTGCGAACGCGACCTCACCTCCGGCATTCAGGATACCTACCCCCTGCCTGTTTACGGCGTGCTGAACGAACGTCCCAACGGTCCCTGCCTCGATACCCTCGTGGCGGAAGAAGCCATCGAACGCGCCCTGCGCATGTTCATCGCCAACCCGCCACCGCCGGTCAATCTCAATGCCCTCATCACTCCGGCATCGCGGGACTGACCTCTCATCGTCCATCTCCTTATCCACGGTTTTTTTTCTGCCCGAATTTTCCCCCCCGATTTTTTTACCCGAATTATTCCGCTCCAAACTCTGGTTTCAGCCCTCCCGTATCCGCCGTTCTGAGCCATTTTTTCTTCTTTTCCGGCTCAATGTCCGCGCAGCGTCTCTCTTGCGCGCAAAACCCCGTTTCCAGCCCATTTCGGGCCACCTGCCTTTGTAAGACCATCGACATATTCTCAATCTGTGGTTTTTCCGCTTCCGGGAAGGGCAGGGGAGTATTCTTCCTCCATTTTCTTCGGACGCAGCACCGTTTCCCGTCCCCTGCTTTTCTGCGTCATACCGTTCCGTTTCATTCCGGCGTCATCGTTCCCGATGCTGGCATCCTGTCCCCGATGATGCTACACAGTCTTTCGCGGCACGCGGGCATCCGCTTCCGCAAGTCTTCAGCGGCACATGCCGCCCATCCTGAAAACGCAAAGGACGCATAGATGCATATTCTCGTAACCGGAGCAGCCGGGTTCATAGGATTCAGTCTTTCCCGCCGCTTTCTTGCGGAAGGGCACACCGTGGTCGGTCTGGATAATCTCAACGACTACTACAGTGTCGATCTCAAAAAAACGCGCCTCGCCATCCTGCAACAGCAACCCGGATTCTCGCACGCCTATATCGATCTTGCAGACCGGCCCGCCATGGCGGACCTGTTCGCCAAAGAGCAGTTCACCCACGTGGTCAACCTCGCTGCTCAGGCAGGCGTGCGCTACTCCATCGAAAATCCGCATTCCTATGTAGATTCCAACCTCGTGGGCTTCTGCAACGTGCTGGAAGGCTGCCGTCATAATAAGGTTCAGCATCTCGTCTATGCTTCTTCCAGTTCCGTGTACGGGCTGAACACCACCATGCCCTTCAGCGTGCATGATAACGTAGACCATCCCATCAGCCTCTATGCCGCCAGCAAAAAGGCCAATGAGCTTATGGCCCACACTTACAGCCACTTGTACCGCCTTCCCACCACGGGCCTGCGCTTCTTCACCGTTTACGGACCGTGGGGCAGGCCCGACATGGCTCTCTTCCTGTTCACCAAGGCCATACTGGAAGGCAAGCCCATAAACGTGTTCAACCACGGCAAAATGCAGCGCGATTTTACCTACATAGATGATATTGTAGAAGGCGTAATCCGCGTCACCAAGCGCACCCCGGAACCAAACCCCAACTGGTCGGGAATGTCGCCGGACCCCTGCACCAGCCCCGCCCCGTACCGCCTCTACAACATCGGCAATAACAACACCGTGGAACTCGGGCGCTTCATAGAGGTGCTGGAAGAAAAGCTGGGCAAAAAGGCCACCCGCAACATGCTGCCCATGCAACCCGGTGATGTGGCTGCCACCTATGCCAATGTGGATGATCTCATTGCAGACACAGGCTTCAAGCCTAACACGTCCATAGAAGAGGGCATCAGCCGCTTTGTGGATTGGTACCGCGAATACTACAAGGCGTAATACGCTTTGCAACATGGCTGGTGCACCTCGTCCGCATCTGCCGGTTCCGGGCCTGCCTGCCCTTTTTCCGCCTGCTCACACCACAAACTGCCCTGCCCTATCGTAACGAGATAGGGCAGGGCAGTTTTTCGTCGTGTCCTTATCAGGCTCTCATGGTGTTTCCATACGCGGCCCATCTGTAGCCGTATCGGTTGCCGCAGGCACACCTATCCTGTCAGGAAAACGTAATACAAATCGACTTCAAGTTAACGTTTGAAATGTTTCACGTGAAACATGAGGTCTTCCCGTCAGGAAAACGCAAAAAACTCATAAAAAAGTTTTTGCCGTGCATCCACCGCTCAGCCCTTACCTGTAAAGGGTTTTCTGCAAAACCTCACTGCATCGGTCACCCGCCCCTGGTTGACACAACCGGGACCATTATCTAGCACAAACAGGTACAATCGTTTTGACGTGTTTTCCGGCAGAATGAAATCCGGCGTTCATGTTTCACATGAAACAGGTGTGCACCCCCAAACGTTAACAACGAGGTCGATGTGGCCAGAATCATCGCTGTAGCCAACCAGAAGGGCGGGGTGGGAAAAACCACCACCTCCATCAACCTTGCGGCGGCGCTTGCCGTAATGGAAAAACGCGTACTGGTCGTAGACTGCGACCCGCAGGCAAACTGCACCAGCGGTCTCGGGCTTGATCAGGAAACCATGCCCAACAACCTGTACAGCACCTTTTTCCAGCCGGAAGAAGCGCTGGAAGCGGTGTACGAAACCCACACCCCCTTTCTTTCCATTCTTCCGTCCACCACAGACCTCGTTGCCATAGAGCTTGAGCTGGTGGATAAGATGGGGCGTGAATACTACCTGCAAGAAGTGCTGGCAGGGCTGGAATCGCGGTTCGATTACATCATTCTGGACTGCCCGCCCTCGCTGGGACTCATCACGCTAAACGCCCTGTGCGCAGCGCGTGAGCTTCTGGTGCCCCTGCAATGCGAATTTTTTGCGCTGGAAGGTATCGTCAAGCTGCTGCAAACCTTCGAGCAGGTACGCAAGCGGCTTAATCCGGGCCTTAATCTGCTGGGCGTGGTGCTCACCATGTATGATGTGCGCAACAGGCTCTCGCGGCAGGTAAAGAACGAGGTGCGCAAGTGCTTCCCGGACCACCTTTTCGAAACCGTGGTTCCGCGCAATGTGCGCCTGTCAGAGGCACCCAGCTTCGGCAAATCCATCATCCATTATGATATAAAATCAAAAGGCGCGGAGTCCTATCTGGCACTGGCTAAAGAAGTCGTGCTCAGAAGACCGCCGCGCCCCTAGGGCATGTGTTAAGTTACGGCTATTCCACCAGCGTGCCGCAGGAACCCGTGCTGTCGCCCTGTTGGGGAGTGGCTTCAAAACAGATATGGTCCTTGAAGTGTTTTTTGCGCACCGTGGCGTTGCACTGCTTGCAATGGAACACGCACAGCCCGCTCAGGCTGGCGTTCTTAAGGTGAAAAGGCTTTTCCGGGTCGTGCTCCCAATCCTCGGAAACCGCGCCGCAGACCTTGCACTCCACACGGGCGTTGAAAGGATACTTGAAATCCCAGTAGTCCTTAAAGGTCTGCCAGTCCTCCAAAGGTTCGGGCTTCTGGCTGGCAAGGGCGGGATACATGGCATCCAGCGCACCTTCAAGAATGGGACCTATCTTGCGTCCCACCGTTTCCCATATCTGCGGGCTGAGAAGAATGCCGTACAATGAGCCGTCCTTGCTGTAGAGCGGGACAACATGAGAATCTTTTTCGGACATAATGCCTCCGTTTGCGCTGCCTCGGCAGGTGTGTCGTAGAGCAGTAGACTTAGGGCGAACAGACAGAATGTCAAGGAGTTATACATGGCAGGAGCACCAAGGGGACTCGGCAGGGGGCTGGACGCCCTGTTCAAGGGAAAGGAAGAAACCACCGCAGAACAGCAGGCACCCAACATGCTGCCGCTGCGCATGCTGAGACCCAACCCCAACCAGCCGCGCAAGGAGTTCGCACAAGAGGCGTTAGAAGAACTCGCCGCGTCCATCAAGGCGCAGGGCGTGCTGCAACCGTTGCTGGTGCGCCCCCTGCAGGACGCGGAAGGAAGCTTCTACGAAATAGTGGCGGGCGAACGCCGCTGGCGTGCCAGCCGTCTTGCGGGGCTGCGCGAGGTGCCGGTCATCGTGCGCGAAATGACCGACATGGAAACCCTTGCCGTAGGTCTTATAGAAAACCTGCAACGCGAGGACTTAAACCCCATGGAAGAGGCATTGGGCATGCAGGAGCTGAAAGATAAGTTCAGCCTCTCGCAGGAAGATATGTCTCAAAGGCTGGGCAAAAGCCGCTCCGCCATCGCCAATACCCTGCGTCTTCTGCAACTGCCGCAAAACGCGCGTGATATGCTGCAAAAGGGCACCATCAGCGCGGGGCACGCCCGTGCCCTGCTGGCAGTGGATGAAGCGGTTCGCCCGGACATGCTGGAACGCATGGTGGCAGATATGCTCACCGTGCGCGAGGCAGAAGCCATGGCAAAATACTGGAAGTCGCACGGAGAACTGCCCTCTGCCCCTGTGGCGGAGCAGGCGGAGCCTCAGCAGGGCAGGGGCGGTGCGCGCCCGGTGTCCGAGCTGCCGCCCCTGCTGCGCAGCGTGCAGGGCAGGCTGGGCGATGCACTCCCTGTGCGGGTTTCCGTGAGCGGGTCAGAGGATAAGGGCAAGGTCACGCTGTCGTTCTCCAGCCGCGAGCAGCTCACGGCGTTGCTGAACAGGCTTGGTGTGCAGGTGGAAGGGTAGGCGGCATGCAGGAACAGGAAAAGCGCATACTTCCGCAAACACTTGCCGGTCTGGTCCCCGGTCTTGCGGGCAAAAAGGTGCTCCTCGTGGGCGATGTCATGCTGGATGAATACCTCACCGGCGATGCAGAGCGCATTTCTCCGGAAGCGCCTGTCCCGGTGGTCCGCGTTTTCGGTGAACGGCACGTGCTGGGCGGTGCGGGCAACGTGGCACGCAACCTGTGCAGTCTGGGCGGCATACCCCACGTCGTCTGCGTAACCGGCACGGGCAACGGCGCGGAGCGCATGGATTCCCTGCTGGATAAGGAGGGCATAGAGCGTTCCTTCGTGCGCATCGCGGGCAGAAAGACCACGTGCAAAACCCGCGTCATCGCAGGCAGGCAGCAGATGCTGCGCATAGACAGGGAAGATACGTCGCCCATCGGCGCCGATGCGCTGGATGAATTGCTGGACCATGTGGCGCGCCATCTGGAGGCGCACGATGTGCTCATCGTGTCCGATTACGGCAAAGGCGTGGTCTCGCAAGCCTTCATGGAGCGGCTCACCGCCCTGCGCGATGCCTCGTCCGCAAAGCCGCTCATCCTTGTAGACCCCAAAACGCCGAACTTCCGGTGGTACAAGCGGGTCTTTATGCTCACGCCCAATGCCAAGGAAACAAGCGAGGGCGCCAACCTGCCCGTCGGGACGCGGGAAGAAATCGTGGCAGCAGGGCAGGCCATCTTCGATTCATTGCACTGCGAACGCCTGCTTACCACTCTTGGGCCCCGCGGCATGGCTCTTTTCGAGAACAGGCAGACGGTCTGGCATATCCCCACCATGGCGCAGGAGGTGTTCGATGTCACCGGCGCGGGCGATACCGTCATCGCCACGGCGTCCCTGTCGCTGGCGGCGGGGCACAGCCTGCTGGAATCGTGCATGCTGGCAAACTGCGCAGCCGGTATAGTGGTAGGGCATGTGGGGGCCGCCACGGTCACGCCCGCCGTGCTCACCAAGGCCATTTTGCAGGGCATGGTGCCTGTGGTGGAACGTTGGCTCTAGGCCGGGGGAAAATGATGGCACAAGATCACTCCGTGCAGCAACGGCAGGGCAGCCGGCTACGCAAACTCATTGAGGCCAACCAGATGTTGGCACAGGTGGAATCGCTGCCGGAACTCCTGCCCCGCCTGCTGGAACTGGCGCAGGATGTGACGGATGCGGTAGCCTCGTCCATCCTGCTGTATGACGTGCAGCGCCAATGCCTGCGGTTCGCCCTTGCCCGTAACGATACCCCCGGCATTGCAGAGCGCATCCTCACCTGCGATTTCGAGCTGTGCCAGGGCGAAGGCATCGCGGGCACTGTGGCGCAGACGCGCAAACCCCTGCTCTGCGGGGAAGACGACCCCCGCATACGGCGCGATGCAGATGCCGTGACAGGCTTTCGCACACGCAGCGTGCTCTGTGTGCCCATCCTGTACAAGGAAGAACTGCTGGGCGTGGCGCAGGTGCTCAATCCTCGTCAGGGTGGCATGTTCACCCCGGAAGATCTGGACATACTCGAAAGCTTTGCCCACCTTGCCGGAGTCGCGCTGGTGCGCTCCCGCCTGCTGGAAGCCCTTCTGGAGCAGGAGCGGATGAATACCCAGCTTCAGGCCGCCGCGCGCATTCAGGAAGCCTTTCAGCCGCGCCTGCCCGACATGGCAGAGAGCCACATATGGGCGTGCAGCCATCCCGCCATACACGTGGGCGGCGACATGTACGACTGTATCATCCTGCCGGACGGGCGCATGGTGGCTTATATTGCAGACGTGGCTGGCAAGGGGCTGGGCGCGGCGCTGGTGGGGGCTGCGGTCTGGTCGCGGATGCGCAGCCTTGCGCTGGAAGGACTAAATCCGTCTATCATTCTGAAAAGAATGAACGAAATGCTTCTTAATGATATGGAAAACGCTCTCTTCGTCACGCTGTGTGTTGCGGTGTATGATAAACGCAGCCACACCGCACAGCTTGCCAACGCCGGGCACCTCATGCCGTTGCGCATGCGGGGGGCATCGGTGGAAGAAATACCCCTGCCGCCCGGGCTTCCGCTTGGCATAGAGCCGGAAGTGTCGTATCAGGAATACTCGCTTTCCCTTTCTCCGGGTGAAGCCGTGCTCCTGATTTCCGACGGCATTACAGAAGCCCGCAACGCAGACCGCGAGATGTTCGGGGAAGAGCGTGTTGCCGACCTGCTGCGCCAAAAAGGGGCCGCTCCGTACGGAGAAGCACTCATGGAAGGTGTGCTGTTCTGGCAGCGGGGTGTGGCAGCCAACGATGACAGAACGATTCTGGAACTCTGGCGCGATAACAGGCGGTAAGCACGCACAGCACACAGGGGGCGGTTATGATGAGCACCCGGCAGATATGGAAGGCGGAACAGCAGGGCAGTGCCATCGCCCTGAGCGGCGAGATAGACTACACCGTCACCACACAGGTGCGCAGCTATTTGCTTGAACAGGCAGGGCAGGGCACGGGTGCCATGTCTCTGCATCTGGGCGAGCTGGAATATCTGGACTCTTCAGGTCTGGCAGTGCTCATCGAGTTGCGCCGTGTGCTCATGCAGGCGGGCAGAAGCCTCACGGTTACGGCTGTTTCCGCGCAGGTCCGCAAGATATTCAACCTCACGCAGGTGGGGCAGCTGTTCGGCGTCTAGCCGCCGGGATGCAGGTCGCAGCAAGGCGTTTATCATGGCAAGCATGCACGGCACATACAGCGTACGGGACGCATGCCCAAGGCCCGGTACATCAGGGTTTGCCATGCCAAAAAGCGTACATTCCGACATACATTCCGTCATACATACCGCCTTGCATTGCGGCATACATTCCGTCATGGCTTCCGCGGCGCACCCTGCCGTTCTGCTGCACAGGCGGTGCGCATGATTAAAGAACTCCACTTCCTCGCGGAGTTGATAAACAGCCTCATCGTCACCGCACCAGCCGTATTCCGGCGCTCCCGCGCCTTCTACCGCTGGCAGGAATGGAATCACCTCGCGGCCGTGGGCAGCGGGTCCGTGGGCATCGTCTCGGTCATTGCCGCCTGCACGGGCATGATTCTGGCGTTGCAGGCGGCAGGGCAGCTGGAAAAGATCGGCGCGCTCAGCTACGTGGCAAACATGGTGTCCGTCACCATCATCAAAGAGCTTGGGCCGCTCCTCACCGCCATCATTCTCGCCGGCAGGTCGGGTGCCGCCTTCTGCGCAGAACTGGCCACCATGAAGATTTCAGAAGAAATTGACGCGCTGCTGGTCATCGGCATAGACCCGGTACGTTTTCTGGTCTGGCCCAAGATCATCGCCATGGCGGTCATGCTGCCCGTGCTCACCCTCCTTGCAGACGTGGTAGGCATTGTGGCGGGCGGGCTGTTTTCCGCCATCTTCCTCGGGCTGACCCTGCGCACCTATTTTGAACAGTGTGTGAACTTTCTCACCGTGGGCGATGTGTTTTCCGGGCTGGTCAAGGCGCTGGGATTCGGCATCACAATAGCCCTTGTGTGCTGCTGGCAGGGACTCATGGCGCGGGACGGTGCGGCAGATGTGGGCAGGCGCACCACGCTTGCCGTAGTACAGTCCATCTTTCTCATCGTGCTTCTGGACTTCTTCTTCACTGCCATCAACTACACCTTCATGTAACCGGGCGGCATGAGGGAAAACCGGAAAGCGCAGCCACGCATAAGGGAACGGTCGGCGTGAATAATCCACACCCCGGGGGCTGACATTTCACGCAAGTGCGGCGATAGTCTGTATCGGGCTGCAAGCTGGAGACAGCAGGGGTGCTAGGGAAATAGGGGTACTTTGGGATACTGCAAAAACAGGGCATAGCACCACATTGGCAACACGAAACGTCGGGTAACGCATGTACGGACGCCACAGGGCACCCACCATATCAACGCAGAACCTTGCCGTGGGCTATCCCGGCAATGTGACCCTGCGCAATGCAAACATCACCCTGCCCGGCGGCAAGGTCTCCGTCATTCTCGGGGGCAGCGGCTGCGGCAAGTCCACCCTGCTGCGGCATATTCTGGGGCTGGCAACCCCCAGCGCGGGGAAGATATTCATAGAAGATGAAGACCTCTTCGCCATGAACGAGGAACGCTTTTACCGCCACAGGCGAGAGATGGGCGTCCTGTTTCAGAACGGCGCGCTGCTCGGCTCCCTCACGCTGGGAGAGAACGTCTCCCTGCCGTTGCTGGAACATACCGATCTGGATGAGGAAACCGTCCGCACCATGGTCCGGCTCAAGCTGTCACTGGTCGGGCTGGATAATTACGCGGACTACCACCCTAGCCAACTGTCCGGCGGCATGCGCAAGCGCGGCGGGCTGGCGCGGGCGCTGGTCATGGACCCCAAGGTGCTGCTGTGCGATGAACCGTCGGCAGGGCTGGACCCCATCACGGCGGCAGAGGTGGACCAACTCATCCTGGACCTGCATGACGCGCTGGGCATGACCATCGTGGTGGTTACGCACGATCTGGACAGCCTGTTCGCCATAGCCGATCATGTGGTGGTGCTGCACGGCGGCATGGTGCTGTTCGAGGGCGGCATCGAGGAACTGCGCGCAACGGATGATCTGTACATACGCCAGTTCCTGAACCGCAAACCGAATATCCGGCAGGCACCGGAATGGCTGGAATAGCATCCGGGCAAACAGCGCAGGCGGCTCCGTCCGCCGGAACAAGGAAAAGGAAAGACAGGTCGTGCTCAATCAAACAGCAGGAAAACGGGAACTCATACGTGCGGGCTTTACGGTGTTCGCGGGGCTGTGCGTGCTCGGGCTGTTCATCATCGCCTTTGGCGGGCACCGTTTCTGGGAACGGCTGGATGAATACGCCATCCGCTTCAACGGAGTAAAGAATCTGGATGTGGGCCGCCCGGTAAAATACGCGGGCATAAACGTGGGCAGGGTGCTTTCCATAGATGTGGACAAGGAGGACCCCGCCCTCGTGCGTGTGGTGGTGGGCCTGCACGAAGGATTCACGGTCTATCAGGGCACAAAGGCGTCCATATCGCAAAAGGGCATTGTGGGAGATAACTTCGTGCTGCTCAACCTGTCCGGCAAGGCGGGGCCACCCCTGCCTGTGGGCAGTGAAATCCCGCCGGACGCCACCCCGGACCTCATGGAGGTGGCGGCATCCATGGCGGGACTTGCGGCAGACCTGCAACCCAAGCTTTCGGAAATAGCAGACAGCCTGCGCGCGCTGCTGAACACAGACAACCGCAGGCACGTGGAAGAAATCCTCAAGGAAGTGACCGTACTGGTAAAAGACGCAAATACCGCCATCCGCAGCATGGATGCGGAGTTCCGCGGCCTTGCCCGCGAAGCCGGAGCAGGCATAGCGGAAACACGCGCACTGGTGGGCGAGGTGCGCAGCGGCATGCAGACCACGCTGGGAACGGTGAACACGGCAGTCACGGATACCCGGCAGGACCTTGCCGTCACGCTGGAGGTGCTGCGCGTGCAGACCGCCGCCGTGGGCGGTGCGGTAACGGAACTCACCCGTCAGGTGCAAAACGATCTCGACTACGATCAGGCGCGTCTGGAGGAGATTCTGGAAAACACGGCGGAACTGACCCGCAACCTGAATGTGCTTACCCGCTCGCTCAGGGAACGCCCGTGGCAGATCATCTACCGCCCGGACGACAGCAAGAAGGAGCAGTAGCATGGCCGCTACACCAACCCCCGCAGCCTCCTCTCCGGTATCTCCCGGAACCTCCCCTCAGGCGTTCCTTCCGGTGCCCCCTAAGGCCTTACTCGGAGCGTCCCGTCTGGCGTCTCCTCTGGCATCGCCTCTGGCGTCTCCCCAGGCGTCTCCCCTGACGTCACTCAGATTGTCCAGCGGAGTGTCTCTCTGGGCGTGCTTCAGAACGTACCTCAGAGCAGCTCTCAAAACATCGCTTTGGGCATCACACAGAGCATCACACAGAGCGTCCCTCAGGGCGTTAGGCAGGGCGTTAGGCAGGGCGTTTGGCAGGGCATTTCAAAAAATACGTGTCTTTGCCCCCGACGTCCCCTTTGCTTCAGGAGTACCCCTTGCAACTCACGGTACATGCGCTGCGCCGCCGCAGCAAGCGGTCGCGTCCCTGCTCGTCCACACTTCGTCCACGTTTCGTCCACTGGCCGCCGCTCTTTTATTTCTTGTAATGATTACAGCAGGATGTGCAGGCGGAAAGGTCGCTCCGGAGCAGGTTCTGCGCATCCAGCCCGCCCCGTTAGTGCATCAGGACCACAAGGCCCCGGAGACGAAAGAGCTACCGGAATCTGCGGTAACCGCAGCAAAAACCGCAATGCAAACCGCAGGGTTACCCGCCAGCCAACCTGCTGGCGGCGCGTATCCGTCCGGTCCGGTAACCCCACATGGCGAGGCATCACAGCCGGATGGAGCAGACAATCAAAATTCGCAGTATCTCCCTGTTATCATGCTGGAAAACATGAGCAGTCTGCCCGCATTGGAACGCTCAGCCGTCATGATTTCACACGGCAGCGTGCTCTCGCCCAGCAGCCGCTGGTACTGGGAAGGCACTCCTGCGGAAATTACGGCCTCTGCCGTTGCCGCAGCACTGGAAGGCGCAACGGACTATACGCTGCTCATGCCGTGGCGCGGCAGGCTTGCCCATGATGCCACACTCACCGGACGTGTAGAATCCTTTGAATTCCGCCAGCAGGAATCTGTGCTGCGCATCCGTGTGCGCTTCTCGTTGTGGGCACCGCGCGGTACGCACCTGCTTTCCGGGCATGTGGCACAGGCACAGTATCCGGTTGCAGAAGCGCAAGCCCAGCGCATTGCAGAAGCCGCCTCGCACGGTATGGCTGAAATAACAGCCTCCGTGCACCACTGGCTTGCCACAGAGGGCGTAGCGGCCCTGCGTGCCTTCCATGCAGCGCAAAACGCAAGCAAAACGCAACCAGTGGGACAAACGCGACCGGCGGAGCCAGCGCAATGAACATTCTTGCGGTTATGGCGGAACGCCACATAACCAAGGCCGAGGAACAGGGGGCATTCCGCAATCTGGAAGGTCAGGGAAAACCTCTGGAATTACAGGATGATTCCATGATTCCGCCCGATCTGCGCATGGCTTACAAGCTCCTTAAAAACGCAGGCTACCTGCCGCCCGAAGCGCAGGATATCAAAGACGCCACCACCATAATCGAAATGCTGCAGAACAGCGTTGACGAGCAAACCTGCTACCGTCAGATGCGCAAGCTGGAAGCCATTCTCGAACGCATGAAGCAGCAGGGCAGAGCATCTGTGGCACTCAATTTGGAAAACGAATACTATGCCAAGGTGTTATCGCGTGTTCCGGTGCGGAAAAAGGTATAGCAACCGGCCCTTCCGCATCCTCTGGTGCAGCCGGAATGTGCCTGTGCTTGGCAAAGCGGAATAAAACGGGCACAAGCGGCAGAAACAGAAACGGAAGGCAGAGGATGATGCTCTGCCCATGATATACCAATCAAGAATTACAACTCGGAAAAATCAAAAAATAGAGGGCACTATGGCGCTGATAGCAGAAGTGAACGCGGATGTGTTTATCGTGGACAAGCAGATGGAAGATGGCGGACACGAAATGGATGTGTACGGGAAGGCCCTTTTTGCAGATGATACGGATAACGACATCATCCTCTTCTTTCCGCAGTGCGACCGGGCACAGTACGAACGCATTCGTGTGGGCGAAGCCTATGCTGTGCGGGGCATGGCCTCCATTTTTGCGGAAGAGGATAATATGGTTTCGGTTCAGTATCTGGACCCGGAAATGACCCGCATTGACCCGGAATCGTTTAACACCGATGACCGCCGCGAAATTATGGAGGAACTGGACCGCCTCCGTTCGCTCTATCCCCCGGTGGATCGTGGGGAAATGCCTGCGCAGTAGCTGCGGCAAACGTTGCCCAGACATGGTTTTCCAGATAGCAGAAAGGCCGCCCGGTGTGGGCGGCCTTAGAGTTTGCGGTGCAGATGATGCGCCGAAGGGGCAGGGGAGGTAAATCGGGCAAAAGTCCGTCTGTAATGTCAGCCAATAATGCCACCCCACAACGTCGGGTCACAATGGCAGCCTGCAATGCCGGGGCGCACCGCGCGGTATCAGATGCCGGAGCCGAGCTTCTTCTGGGCGACCATACCGCCTGCGGCGGATTTTACATCCTTCACGCCCAGTTCATTGAGCAGCAGCATGGCCTCATAGGAACGCAGGCCGGTGTTGCAGACAACCACCACGGACTTGCCTGCGGGAATTTCCGCAATGCGGTTGCGGATTTCTTCGTTAGGAATGCTGTGCCACGCATCCGGGTATTTTTCCACGTAGGGCACGGCATTGGGAGCAAGGCGGGTATCTATGAAGAAGATGTCTTCTGCATCACGGTTGGCCCACAGGGTGGCGAACTGGCTGGGGCTAACCATATGGTTGCGGCCTTCCAGCACGTTTTCGGTCACGTTGGCAACGGCGTTGACAATATCCATGGCAGAGGCGAAGGGCGGCGAATAGACCACCTCAAGGTTGGAGACCTCATCCACCGTGGCATGCGCCTTAAGCAGCGGAACCACAGCGTTGATGCGTGCTGTAAGGGCATCGCCCAACTCGCTCATTCCCTGAATGCCCAGTACGCGGCGGGTGGGTTTGTCCACCACAAGCTCAAGCGACATGAGGGCCTTTTCCGGGAAGAAGTGGGCGCGGTCAAACTGCTCCACATGCACGCTGATGGCATCATACCCTTCCTTCAGGGCGGATTCTATGGTCAGACCGGCACCGCATGCGGACTGCTCGAACAGCTTCACCACCCAGCCGCCCACGGCACCGGGGAAGGTGGCCTTGCCATCGGCAAGATTGGTGCCTATAACGCGACCCTGCCGGTTGGCCATGGACCCGAGGGGGAAGTAGCCAGGCTTGCCTGTGACAAGGTGAGGAATGGTCACGCAGTCGCCGCCGGAATAGATATCCGGATCGTTAGTCTGCATGAATTCGTTTACGATAATGGCTCCGCGTGTATCGCAGTCAATGCCGGCTTCGCGGGCAAGGGCGGTGTTGGGGGAAACCCCGGCGGAAAGAACCACAAGATCGGCCTCTATGGTGCGCTTGTTGGTTACCACGCGGGTAACGGTTCCGTCCTCGCCTTCAAAGGCCTTGACGGATTCGCCCAGCAGCACGGTAACGCCCTTGTCTTCCAGGTCATGCAGGGCCATCTGCGCCATGGACTTGGAAAGAAAACCGGGCAGAACCTGATCCTGCAATTCAATGACCGTGGTTTCTATGCCCCACATGTCTGCAAAGGCAACGGCCATTTCCAGCCCGATGAAGCCCGCACCCACGATAACGCATTTATCCACGGAACCGCTGGCGGCGGCATCGCGCAGCATTTCTGCCTCTTCCAGATTGGTGGCGGGAGTTATTCCCTTAAGGTCCATGCCTGCAAACGGGGGCAGGTTGGCCTTGGAGCCCATGGCAAGCACCAGCTTGTCATAGTGCAGGGTGTCTGTCTTTCCCGTGGCCACGTTCAGAATTTCCACCGTCTTGGCGGCACGATCTATCCGCGTGGCGCGGGTTTCCGTGAGCACGTCCACATCCTTGTTGGTGCGAAAAAATTCCGCATCGCGGATGATGTGATAGGGAGTGGACTGCAGCTCGGTTACGCTGTTCACTTCGCCGGAGACAAAATAGGGGATGCCGCAGCCGCCGTAGGAAATGCGGGGGCACTGGTCTATGAGGGTGACCTTGGAATGCGGTTCCAGACGTTTGAAACGGCAGGCGGCCTTGGGGCCAAGAGCCACCGCGCCGATAACCACAACATGCTTGGACATGGGAGCATCCTCCGGAATCTGCGTGCTTGCGGCGAAAAGCTATTCCGCCGATCTTCAATAGGGCCGCCCGCCATGCCCGCCGGGGGTATGCGGCAGAGGCGGGCCGGGCGGCTGTGCAATATGCGCATGAACGTGATTTCGAACAGGGAAATCCCTTTCAGGGCAGGGCGTTGCTTGCATACGCAGGCTCAACAGACAAGTCAAATCCTACCCGAAAGGTAGGTCTATGACCTTTTTCCCCTTTTGGCAAGGTCTGTGTGTGCTTACTGAAAGCTGCAGGGCGGATGTGCGGCACGCTCTTATCCGGGTAGCCAAACCGGAACTGGTGTTCACCGGCATCACCACACATGAAGGAGCATATCACGGGCGTTTGCAACGGTATGCCGGCGCGCGCTATTCGGTGAGCGCAGCTTGTGATTCACGCTGGCGAACAAAGGCTCCCGCATAAGCCAGCAGGGCCGATACCGCCATGCCCGTGTAGTTATACACGCGCTCTTCCGTGAGGGCAGCGGCAATCCCGAGCAGTCCGCCCGCAATGACTGCGGCACAGGCAAAGTGTGCCTGTATGCTGCGGCCTTTGGGGAGCACCAGCCCCACAAAGCAGGGCATGGCCACGCCGCAGGCAAAGATATCATAGGCCATAAGCAGGAAACCCAGAATGCCCTTGCCCCACAGGCTTACGCCCGCCCCTGCCACGCCGAGCGCAAGCACGCAGAGTCGGCGGATTGCGACGGATGTGTTCCCAAGCAGGTCATGGCTGCCCACCGTAGCGGCGGTGACAAGGCAGGAATCTGCCGAAGAGACAATGGCACTGATAAGTGCAAAAGAAACCACTACGTGCATCCACGGCGGCATCACACCGCTGAGTACGGCCGTGAGCACGGCGTCGCCGGGAGTATCAGCCGGGATAAGGCCCTTGCAGGCAAGCCCCACCGCCACGATGAGCGCGGCACATACCATCAGCCCGCCCGCACCGATAAGCCCGCCCGCCACCGCGCTACGTTCATCCTGTGCAGAGAGCAGCCTGCCAAACAGCATGGGACACACCACATAGTTAGCTCCCACCACCACAAGAAAGTAAAGCAGTTTGTCCACGGGGAAGGCGTTGTTAACGGCTTCTATCCTGACCGAAGTCAGCCAGCCGGGATTGTGGTGTGTCAGCCACGCCAGCATCAATGCCAGCGACAAAACCAGAATGAACGCGTGAATCCTGTCTGTACGCATGATGGCCGCCTGACCGCCCATGGTGTGCACGCCGATGAGCAGAAGGCCGATACCGAGGCAGGTGAACGGCGTAAAGGCCGTAATCGACCCCAGCACCTTGGTGAGCGCGGAAAACTGTGCGGCGAGGATGGCTGTCCACGCCACTACTATCACCGCCGCGATGACAGGCCGTGCCTGACTGCCCAGAAGCGTTTCCACCGTATGCGGCAAGGTGTACGCGCCGCTGCGGCGCACCGCACGCGCGAGCAGCAGGGAAAGCAGGGCAAGACCTGCGGCGCCTGCGCCCAGCCACCAGAACGCGGGTGTACCGGCCATAAAGGCAAGGCCTATAATGCCCAATGTGGCAGAGGCGCCGACACAGGAAACGATGATGGAGAAGCCCACTCCCCAGGCGTTGCCGGTCCGGTTGTTCACGTAGAAGGCATCTGCTGCCGCGGACGGCTCCATGACCGTATGGCGCCGTTGCGCCGCCATTCCTGTCCATACGATCAGCAGGGCATACGCCCCGAGCAGTATCAGCGCCATGCGCCCTCCATTACTGCACCGCACATGGCGCGGGTTAACGTTGAAATATCCTCATCCGAGGCTACATAAGGGGGCATAACGTAGATGAGCCGCCCGAATGGGCGTATCCACACGCCGTTCCGGACAAAAAAACGCTGAAGCGCCTCTGTGTTCACAGGGGTTTCCATTTCCAGCACACCTATGGCTCCAAGCACGCGCACATCGCGCACCCCGGAATGCCCTGTGCAGGGGTGCAATCCTGTGTGCAGACCGGATTCGATACGGGCAACATCATGCACCCAGTTGCCGCGCATCAGCAGTTCAAGGCTTGCCTGCGCCACGGCACAGGCAAGCGGATTCCCCATGTAGGTAGGACCGTGCATCAGCACGCCGCCGTCACGGGAGATGCCGTGCGCCACCTCTGCGGTGGTAAGGGTGGCGGCGAGGCTCATAACCCCGCCTGTAAGCCCCTTGCCCACGCATAGAATGTCCGGCGTAATGTCCGCATGCCCGCAGGCGAAGAGGCTCCCGGTCCGGCCGAACCCCGTGGCAATTTCATCAGCGATAAGCAGGCACCCGTGGCGCGTGCAGGCCTCGCGCACCGCCTGCAGGTAGTCAGGATGATAAAACCACATGCCACCGGCACCCTGTACCACGGGTTCCAGAATCACCGCAGCCACGGAATCCCCATACTGCTCCAGCAAAGCGCTAAAGGGCGCGAAGGATGCGGGGTCATACGGCGTGGTCTGCCCGTAAGAATAGGGACATTCCGGGCGGGGAGCGAATATCTGACGCGGCAGCATGCCTGAGAAGAGATGGTGCATGCCATTCTCCGGGTCGCACACACTCATGGCACCCATCGTGTCTCCGTGGTAGCCGCCGCGTAGGGAGAGAATGCGGTTGCGTTGCGGTCTGCCTGCCGCCATCTGATATTGCAGGGCCATTTTAAGGGCCACTTCCACCGCAACAGAGCCGGAATCGGCATAAAAAACGTGAGCCAACCCCTGCGGTACCATGTCGAGCAGGCTCTGCGCCAGTTCCACGGCAGGCTTGTGGGTCAGCCCGCCGAACATAACATGGGGCATACGCTTGCTCTGCTCCTGCAGGGCGTCAAGCAGGGCGGGATGATTGTAACCATGTATGGCGCACCACCACGAGGACATGCCGTCCACCAGTTCGCGTCCGTCACGCAGAGTAATGCGTGTGCTGCGCGTATACACGGCTTCCCATGTGCGTGCAGGTGTCTGTGCGGAGGTATAGGGGTGCCACAGGTGCTCGCGGTCATAGGCCAGCAGCCTTTCCGGAGTACTATCCGGCGCGGCTTTGCGTGTGCAGTGGCAGGGGGGGCGGCGCATTGTCTCCAGCACGGGGCTTACCGCTGCCGCTGCCGTATTCCACGCGGCTTCCCGTGCATTCTCCGATCCGTGCAACCCGGATATATGCGGCACGGCTGCCAGACAAGGCAGCCTGCCCAGCGTGGCGATGATGGAGGCATTGTCTTTTCGTATCGCATGCTCCGCCGGGCCTGCCGCAGGCGAGGTTTCCGTTGTCACGAATCCGGCAAGGGGTATGCAGCCTCTTGCGCTGCGGGCTGAGCAGGCCTCGATGGTCAGCAGGGCGTGATTCACCGCGCCCAGCCTGTTGGCCACAACGAGCAGCAACGGAAAACGGAGTTCCGCGAAGAGATCTGCCAGCACTTCGTTGCTGTTCAGAGGGGTGAGCAGGCCGCCCGCGCCCTCAATAAGCACAAGGTCGGCCTTGTGCCGGGCTATGTGATCGCGCACCTGCGCCGTCAGGTCGTGGACGGTAATGTCAACGCCCGCCTGCCGTGCGGCAAGATGGGGAGAGCAGGCAGGTGCCAGTTGCACAATTGCGCAGGCTGAGGCTGCCGGTGCTGCCGTGCGGTATGTTGCGACATCCGGAACTGTATCTGAAGGAGGGGGTGGGGCAATGCGCATGCCCATTCCATCGTGATGATAGCTGTCCCCATGTCCGCATCCCGTCTGTACGGGCTTGAGGACCAGCACCTGCCTGCCAGCCTGCATGGCGGCGCGGGCAAGGGCTGCCGTTACAAGGGTTTTCCCTGCATCCGTGTCTGTTCCGGTGATGCAAAGTACCTCAGGCACGGCCATCTCCGGCATGTCCGCAGCGGGCACCGCAAAAGGAAGCGCAAGGGCAGGCAGTTACACCGGAAGGCGCAACCGGGGCATGGACCCCCCGCAAGGTGCTGTGATACGCTGGTTCAGCCGCACAGCATGTGCTTGCGCAGGAAACGGGCGCGTGCCGTGCCCCATGGGTACAATCGGTCATGGTTCTCTCCTTGGTCAGCCAACGCAAGGTAGGGAATCGTCCCCGATTTGTAAACCAAAACGTCATCAAAATGAGTTTACAATTGTCCAGCTCCGTGCATACCCGAGGAACAATCCTTCTCCTGATGGATCAGGCCGAGGACTGGATTTCCGGCGAAGCCATCTCGCAGCATCTGGGAATAAGCCGTGCCGCCGTGGCAAAGCATGTGGCTGCGCTACGCGCAGAGGGACACGCCATTGATGCCGTGACGCGCAAGGGCTACCGTCTGACCGTGCGGCATGATGCACTGCGGGAGCAAGCCCTGACCACAGCGCTGCACACGCGCGTGCTGGGCCGGGCAGGCTGGACATTTCTGCATACAACCCCCTCTACCAATCTGGTGGCAGCGCAGCTTGCCGCACAGGGCGGAGAGGAAGGCCATGTGGTGGTTGCCGAAACCCAGACCATGGGGCGCGGGCGCAAGGGATTCACATGGTTTTCCGCGCCGCGCAGCATTCAGTTTTCCGTGGTGCTGTTGCCCAATGCGGTGCAATGGGATGCCGAGCGGTTCATGTATCTGGGCGCACAGGCTGTTGCCGCAGCGGCGCGGGACCTCACGGGCCTTGCTGCCGAAATCAAGATGCCCAACGATGTGCTGATTGAAGGCAGGAAGATTGCGGGTGTGCTGGTGGAAACGGGGTATCGGGGCAACGAGCCGGAATGGGCTGTTGTAGGAATCGGCTGTAACGTGAATACGCTGCCTGAAGAATTCCCCGAAGCCGTGCGGGGCATCACAACCTCGCTTTTTGCCGCATCCGGGGCGCCGGTTTCCCGTGTTGCCCTGCTTGCCCTTGTGCTGGACAAGCTGGAAGCGGCCTACCAAAGCCTGCACGGCTGATTCCGCAACCTGGCATTTGTCTGACTTTTCTGTCGGTTGGCACGTGACGGTCCCTTGCATGCAATGCGGGAACCAACGGAGGGGGAAGCCTTAAGGCTGTAGTCTGTTCCGGTATCTGCCATTGTTGAATGGCTGCCGAAAAGGCAGTATTAACAGACAGATGGGGATCCAAAAGACAAAAAAGTCGTGCGCGTTCCGGATGACCGGTGGTCCCATGCTTTGGCCGGATATGGCTGGCTATGGGGTGTGTTCGCGCACGACATGCAGGTTTTCGATGGAATCATCCCTGCTCACAGGCAACTCACTTTGCCGCTATGGTGGAAAACCTCTTCCAGAAGTATCCTCCTTATAACGTGTTCGGTTCATGCCTTTGCCACGTTCAGTGCTTGTGCCGGTGACCGGCTGTGCCCGCAGACGCTTATGCGTGCTGTGCGGGCCGGGCGCACTCCGGGTTGATAAAACGGCAACTCGCCTTGCCAATGTAGTATGTCAACGAAACACCATATGTTCCTGTTGGCCTTCGCAAAAAAGCTGTGCAAAGACGACCCGGATGGTGTCGCGTTTGTCTTTACAGTAGCGCAGAGGAAATATCTTGTCCATAGCTGCATACAAAAAACTCCACTTCATGCCGTTGTATAGTCAAAAAAAATCGTAATTGCTGTGCAATTGCGGATGATATGATGAAAAATGCAATGCCCATAGTCTGTTGCGTGCGTTGTCTACGTGAGTGCTCATTGCGGTCGGGGCGGTGACAAACTGTGCATAAGAATGGCAGGCTGGACGCGCAGCACCGGAAAAGACACTATGTGTACTATTTAGAATGTGGTCGTGGTATGGGATAGGGAAGAGCGTGAACACAGCGGGATAGGCGGGCAGGGAACTTTGTGGAAAGCATACGCATATTTTGCAGGCTTGGTATCTGCCAGCACTTTGAAAACCATGCGCAAGGATACAGAGAGGATGCAATGAACCGAAAGATTGGGAATGCGGGGTGGCTGTCAACCATGGCGATGCAACTATTCAGAATGTTGGGTATATCCGGATTGTTTATCCTGTGGTTTGCCCTGGCGGGTCTGGTGCCTGTTTTCACTTCGCAGGCATTGGCGGCGGCTCCGGCGGCGGGGGCGCTGAAGGTGGGCGAGGCGTTTCCGGATGTGCCTCTTGCGGGCGATCTTACCGAAGAGCAGAAGGGATATTTGGGCCTTTCAGGTGCCGGGCCGTGGAAATTTTCTGATATAAAGGCCGGGCATGTGATCATTGAGGTGTTCAGCATGTACTGCCCGTACTGTCAGGCAGAGGCTCCTGCTGTGAATGCCGTGTACGAAGCGCTGCGCGCCTCCGAGCACGCGGACGCAGTGAAGATGATAGGCATAGGGGCGGGCAACTCCGCCTTTGAGGTGGATTTTTTCCGCACCAAGTACGGCGTGGCCATGCCCCTGTTTGAGGATGCGGAATTAAGCCTGCATGAACTGCTGGGTAACCCCGGCACGCCGCATTTTTATGTGGTGCGTCTGGGCAAGCAGGGCGGAACCACTGTCTACTCGCAGACAGGACGCATGGAGTCCGAAAAGGCGTTTCTGGCCCAGTGCCTGAAGGCTGCCGGACGGTGACATGTGCTGTTACCTGTGACGGGGCGTGCAATATCCATCGTTTGCGGTATTGTTCCGGCCCTCTATTAAAATAGGTTAAGGCGGCTAACATTCCAGACGAATAGACAAGCTTTCGGCCGATGCCGGGGAGGAGTGATCATGTATTGGACCAGGCTGGTTGCAGCGGTAGCTGTTCTGGGCATGCTGGTGATGCCCGCCCTGTCGCGTGCTGACGTGGACCCCGGGCAGTTGTATGCGCCGCAAGGACATGCTGCCGCAAAGCCGGTGGACAGCATGATAGCAGTTGCTGTGGGCGATGCGGCGCCGGACTTTGGCTTGCCCGCGCTGAACGGAACGGTTGTTCGTCTTTCTCAATTTCGTGGTATCAGCAACGTGGTGCTCAGCTTTGTGCCCGCCGCGTTTACGCCCGTGTGTTCCGGGCAGTGGCCGGGGTATAACATTGCCCGCGAGCTGTTTGAACAGCACAACGCGGTGCTGCTGGGCATAACCACGGACAACCTGCCTTCGCTGCACGCATGGACCCGCCAGATGGACCCGCAGGGCATGTGGTTCCCTGTGCTTTCCGACTTCTGGCCTCACGGGGCTGTGGCCTCGCTCTACGGCATTCTGCGGCCGGAGGGCGTGACGGAGAGAGCCATTTTCATTATCGACAGGCAGGGCATCATCCGGCATATTGAAATCACGGACATAAACCTTCGCCCCGATCTCGGCGGCATTATCAAAAAGCTTTCAGAATTGCAGTAAGGCCGGAAATGCAGAAAACGCCTTTTGCGCCGCGGTATACCGGCGTTAATCATCTGGCCATGGCCACGGAAGATATGGACGCCACGGTGCTCTTCTGGCGCGACCTGCTGGGCATGCGCCTTATCGCCGGGCTTGGTCATGAAGGGTACAGACAGTATTTCTTCGCCATATCAGACGTGGACATGGTGGCGTTTTTTGAGTGGCCGGGGGTGGAGCCGCTGCCGGAAAAGGACCACGGGGTTCCCGTGCGCGGACCCTATGTGTTTGACCATGTTTCTTTGGGGGTTGCGGACGAAGATGCCCTGTGGGATGTGCGGGACAGGCTGGAAGGGGCAGGGGTATGGGTTTCTGAACTTGTGGACCACGGCTTCATCCGCTCCGTATACACCTTCGACCCCAACGGCATTGCTCTGGAGTTCAGTTGCTATGTGCCCGGCGTGGACCTGCGCGCCCATCCCCGAATGACCGATACCGCGCCTTCTGTCCGCACCATGCAGGGGCCGGACCCCGTTCCGGGGGCTTGGCATCTGAAAGGTGCCCCCACGCCATGTGACCAGCGCATGGTCTATCCCGGAGAGGGGCACGACCTTATGCACCGCAAGAAGAACATGTGGGAGACCGGGAACGACTGACGCGACCTGTTTTTCCTCCCGCAGGTGCAGTGTAAAAGACGTGTGCTCCGCTTTGTGCCGGGTGTCGCTTGATAGTTGCGGATTGCTTCCGTTGCCCGTCCATACCGCCTGTATGCCTGTTTGCGGAACAAGTCCGTGAGACAGTGCCCCATGCCCTGATCATGTCCTGATCATGCCTTGATCATGCCTAGTAAGGCCTGATAAGGCCTGATAATGTGCCATCCTGTTCCTCCCACTTTGCTCACCATCTGCAGGCTCTCATGAGCCTTTTTACGGCTTTTGTGCAATGGCGGAGAACGCTTGCCGGGAATACAGGGCAGGCGGTGCGCCGGCGAAAAAGCACGTGCCGTCTTGTAAGGTTCCGAAAATCATGGCAATGGTTCTGTAGTGTGGTAAAAAGTAAGCGAATGCTGACATGGCCGGCGTGCGCGGACTGTGTGCCGCAGAAGTACGCGGCGGAATGCGGGATAACCTGCAGGGCACGCAGGTTCTGTGCGCCTCTTTGCGGTGAGGCGCGTATGCCTTGGGGGCGGACTGGTTTTACTGATGTTGCCGTTGTGCCATTCGGGGTGGGGGCGGGGTGAGACGTGTGCGGTCTTGCCAACCAAAAGGAGTGGAGGAGTGGGTGATGGACGACTATCTGAAGCAGGCATTGGAAATTATCAAGGCGCAGGCGTCGGTGCGGACCATGGGTGAAGAGGAAATAAGTTCCATGATGCGCGGTCTTGCAACCGCCATCCGGCAGATAGCGGAAGGAGGGGCAGAGGTGTCCGCTCCGGCATCAGACCCGGAGACCGATCCGGAAAAGGTCATCCGCGAAAAGTCTGTAACCTGTTTGGAATGCAAAAGAATGTTCAAGATGCTTACCCGTAAGCACCTGGAGTCGCATGGGCTCACGCCGGATGAATACCGCGCCAAATACGGGTACAAAAAGGGCGCATCGCTCGTGTGCAAGGCATTGCAGCGGGAGCGGCGCAAGAAAATGAAGGATATGAAGCTGTGGGAAAAGCGGGCGGCACCTGCTGTGTAGGCAGATTGTCAGGAATTTTGTCTGCCCGCAGCCGTGTTCTGCTCCTGTGCTATGCGGCCCAGCCATTTTCGCATCTGATCTAGATCCTGCTGGTGGAGTTTTTCCGACTCTGCCTGCAGGATCTTTATTGTGGAAATCTCCTTGCGGAGCGTTTCCAGTTCCTCATCCTTGCGCACGAGAGCCTGTTCCAGTTCGCTGACAGCAGGGGGCGCGGCGGGGGCAACCGGGGGGGCAGTGTGACCCGCAGCCATATCCAGCATGGTTTCTGCCCGCGCGGCAATGGTGCACAGGGCTTTGGCTATGGTGCCCATGGCCATGGCCTGTTGCTCAAGAAGGTTGAACAGGCGGTCCGCTTCCTGCGGGAGATGCGCGGAGAACGGAAGAACCGCAGTAGATGCCGCGGTGTTGTTGTTTTGTTGTTGCGCTTGCGGTTTGTCTCCCAATACATCGATATTTTTAGGAAACGTTGCGGAAAGTGTTGCCTCCACCGCCATTGCGTTTTTATTCCGCTTCATTTCGTCAACAATAACCGCAAACACGTCCAGCACGCCCTTGCGGTAGCGCCTGCGTTTGCCTTCGCCCACATGGGGCAGGTAGGCGAGGAATCGCTTGCAGTAGTAACGGGCAGTGGATTCAGGCAGTGAAAACCGTTGCGCTATTTCCGCAATGGTCAGCAGGGTGTGAACGTCGTGCATATGGGTTGCGTTATTCATGAAAACCCCCTGATACGCTGAAGGAACAGGCGCGAATGCACAAAACTTCAATACTGTCTATTACACCGTAACCACTTCATATGATAATAGCAATACCGTAACAAGCAATGTGTATAACGACGCAAAGTCTTGCGGGGCGGGGGTTTGCGCCCGTGAAACGATTGACAATGTTTGGAGAAGACTGCATAGGGTCTGTTAATAATGTGGTCACGGCTTGATGTTCCGGGGGGAAACCGAATCGTGCTTTAAGGAGGATATTCCTGATGTTGACCAAGGCTGAATTTGTAGCGGCTCTTAAAGATGCCCTGCCCGAAGTGTTCGAGACCAAGGTGAGTGCGGAAAAGGCATATGATGCCTTCTGCAAGGTGCTTGCCGATGGCGTTGCCGCCAAGGCCGGTGTTCGCCTGCCCAGCGTGGGCGCATTTTCCGTCTCCGAGCGTGCCGCCCGCACAGGCCGCAATCCGCAGACCGGAAAGCCCATTACCATTCCGGCCCGCAAGGTGGTTAAGTTTTCTGCCGCCAAGGCGCTTGTTGACGTGGTTAACAAGTAGTCTTTTTGTTTTTTCGCAGTACTGCCCTTCGGCCACAGGGATTGCTCCCTGTGGCCGACTGTTTTTTGTGGGGCATCGTGAGCAAGGGGAGGCGCCACCGACCGCCGCAAGTACAGGCTGGCAGTTGTGGCCGCAAGCGCGTGTCACTGCGGTATGCAGATACCGATTGTCAGCGGGCATGCATCCGGATGCTTGCCCGGTCTTGCCGGGGTGGCTCCGGTACAGGTTTATTCAGAAGAGCGGTACCTGAAAAAAATTCAACAGCCGCATGAAAAGAATTCATTTGCGCAATGACGCGCTGCGGGTATTATGCGCGGGATTTCCCAATCGCTAACCCAACTGCGGTGCCCGAATTTTCCGGGCATCGCTCCTCCGTTTCTGGGAACCGGCCCTTCAGCAAGGCGGGCTTTCCGGAGCAGAGCGCAAGAAGCCGCCGGACGAAAGATCGTCCGGCGGCTTCTTTGCGCGTGAAGGTGCACGTGAAGGTGCGCGTGGAGGGTAGGATTATTCATCCACGCGCACCTTCAGTGGTATTGGAGTGAAAAGATACTCCTCTGCTACTGTAGTTGCTTGGCGGGCCGATATGGCAGGGATGCGGCGGCAATGCCCAGAAGCACGGCCGTGCACCCGGCTGCGTGCTGCCAGCCGATGACGTTGCCGGGCAGCAAGGAGGAGAAAAGAAGGGCAGATACGGGCATGATGCCGGTATAGAGGCCCGCCTCTGCCCCGCGCACATGCGCCACCCCGGAAAACCACAGCAGGTAGGCTCCCACCGTGATGCCGAGGGCATACCACGCAATAACCATCGCATCGGCATAGGACATGCCGCTCATGCCGCCCGCAAGCAGCTGCGGCAGGGCCAGCGGAAAAAACTGCACCGTGCAGAAACCGCAGAGAAGAGTGGACGCCGCCAGCGGAGTGATGCGGGTACGTAACCGTTTGCCCAGCAGCAGGAACAGCGATTCAGCCATAACCGCGCCGAAGACAAGCATGGTTCCGTATGCCGTGATCTGCCGGGCAGGGGCAGACGCTGTCATTTGCGGATTTCCGGCATGGAGCAGGGCAATGCCGGAAAAAGACAGGCAGACAGCCAGCGCGGTGCGGCGGGTGAGCCTCTCCCCCAGCATGAGGCACGAGACGAGCATGGCGCAGGCGGGACCAGTGGCGGTGATGATACCGGCCGATGGTGCATCGGTATGCCGCAGCCCTTCCAGCAGCAGAGCGTTGAACAGGAATCCTCCGCAACCGGCCTGTGCGAAGAGCAATAGCCAGTCTGTCCGCGGGGCACGGGGCAGTCCGCCTTCCCGCAGGAAAAGCAGAGGCAGCATAACCGCAAAGGCTATGGCAAACCGCAACCAGAGCGAAAGATACACGGGCATGGAAAGCACCACATATTTTCCGGCAACCACTGAAGAGCCGACAATGGCCATGGCAAGGCAGAGCGAAATCCGTGCCCGGAGGGCAGAGGGGGCTGCCGGATTGCGGGGCAGGTGAGTGGCTGCGTCGGAAGGCGTTGCAGCTTTGCGGGGATGTGTGTCCATGATGAGAACCTCCTGTATGGTACGGAGAGCATCATGGAACAGGCAGAATTATTGTTCTTGCACGTTCTTGCGCAAGGCACCGGGCGGAACGCCCAGAACCCGTTTGAACTGCCGGGTGAGGTGGCTCTGGTCGGCGAATCCGCAGGTGAGGGCGATGTCCGCCAGCGGAGTATCCGTGGCAAGGAGTGCGCGGGCGTGGAACACCCGCCGCTGGGTGAGGTAGGCATGCGGCGGCATACCCAGCGTGCGGCAGAAAACCCGTGAAAGGTGGTAGGGGCTGAGTCCCGCGTGGAGTGCAAGCACCTCAAGCCGCACATCTTCCGCGCTGTGCGCGTCTAGATATTCCCGGGCCAGCCGCACGGCGCGGGGTTCACAGCCTGCGCGGGGCATTGATCCTGTCTGCCGTGCGCTGCCTGCGGCAGGGGATTGCGGTCCCGTTGCTCCTGTGCAGGTGTTGCGGTTGGCGTGGGCATGAATCCAGTGCGCGAGCAGGGCGTTCAGCCGTACCTGCTGTTCCAGCACGGGCATGGTTGCATCCTGCTGTTCCATTTGCGTGTGCAGCAGGGTAAGCCCGCGCGCCAGAGCGGGGTCTTGGAGCACGCCGGAAGAGAATTCGGGAAGCCGCCCCGCAGGCATGCCCGCCTCCGTGGCGGCGGCAAGTACGAACTGCGGAGACAGGTAAAACATGCGGTACGCCCATCCTGCGGAGTCGGCCCCGTGCCCGTCGTGCACCTCACCGGGTACGGTGAGGTTTACCGTTCCCGGTTGCGCCACATGGTTGCGTCCCAGATAGCGGAAAGCCAGTGCCCCGTGCAGGATGACGCCCAGCGCGAATCCCTCATGCGCGTGGCGGGCAAAGGTGTGGCGCACGTATTGTGCCTTAAGCATTTCCAGCCCGGCAATGCGGCTGTCTGCCCAGTAGCGGGCAGTTTCCGTGGCGGGCTGAGGCGCTGCTTTGCGTGTGTTGCTGATGGTCTTCATAACGGATATCTGCGGGGCCCCCGCCATACATGCGCATGGCAGGGGGCTGCCCTATGCGGCGGGAACGAGCGGAATACGTATTTCCGTGCGCAACTCGCCGGGGGGAGTGGTTTTGCAGTCGTTCAGGTATACCTCTATGCTCGGCTCCATGGCCATTTCGCGCCCGGACAGGGGAATCCACTGCCCGCAGATGGCGGCGTAGCTCTTGTAAAGGTTTTCATAAGGCCCCTTGTGCACGGCCACCACATAGTCGCCTCCGCGCAGGGTAAGGGCCGTGGCAGGGCCTTCCACGGTATCCGTATCGGATACGGCAATACATGCGTCATAACGGATTTTGTCAGGGTCTGTCACGGTGGGATCATCATGGCAGATGCCGAGGAACAGCACGCCCGGACCCAAGAGGCCCTTCGGGGCTGCCCAGCCGCACAGGGTGTTCCATGCGGATTCGCATTGCGAGTAGGGGCCCACATGGCGGACCGCAGCCACGCGCTGGGCAGGAAGCTTCCTGATTTCCACGTCAAGCCCGAGGGCCTGCGGATTAAATTCGGTGTTTGCGGGCATGAAAATCTCCTTGAAGTACGGGTTTGCAGGAGTTAGGCGGCATCCGCTCCTGCGGTATTGTGCGGGGCTTGCGCCGAACCGTGTCCGGAAGGCGCGGGTAAAGGCCTCCTGCGATTCGTATCCGGCCTCAAGTGCCACATCCAGTATGGCGCGGTCTGTAAAGGCCAGCATGGTGCTTGCCCGTTCAAGCCGCAGCCTGCGCAGGTATGCCTTGACGGATTCGCCCACCATGCCGGTGAAGACGCGGTGGAAATGAAAAGGGGAAAGGTGCGCCACGGAAGCCAGATTTTCCAGCGAGAGCGGGTCTGCCTGCGCTCCGGGGCGTTCGCCGTTTCTGCCTGAAGAGGGCGAAGTATCGTGCCTGCCTATGTTCTCTTCCATGTACAACAGCACCCGGAGGATGCGTTGCCGATAGCTGTTGCCTGCCTGCCGGTGGGCGGGACCGTGAACCGGGGGCGACGGGGGCAACGAGGGCAAAGCGGGTACGGGCTGCACAGGAGCCGTCCTGTCCTGCGGCGGGTTGTCATCCCGCAGGGAATCATCCTCGCCACTCTGCGTTGTGCGGGCGTCGGCCATATTCAGGTTGTTCATGTGTTGTTGCATGGAAAGGGAAATACCCTTTCCGCCGGAACCTGTCTTGACCGTTTTTGCTATTGTGAGGCTGGGGCTGAATTTTTTCCGGCGTTCAGTTCGTGCACGATTTCCTCAATGCGTGCATGCGCCCACCCCACGGCCTGTTCCGCTGTCATGTTGCCGGAAAGGCTGTGGGCTATCATGTCCGGCAGCACGTTGCGGGCGTATACCACGGAAGCGGCGGGCTGATGCTCGCCGTTTTCATGCCCGAAGTTGCGTATGGTTTCGAGCCCCTGAATGATGTCGTGCATCTTGGGTCTGCCATAGCGGCGGAACACACCTGTAAGGTCGCGCATAAAGGCATTCTGCCCCGCGATGTCGCGGAAGACGGGCAACATGCCGCCCGGTGCCATGTGCAGCCACGAGGTGTAGACGTGGGGGGCGTAGAGAAAACGAAGAAATTCTTCCCGTGCCCGGTAGACGCGGTAGACGTGCGAATCGTCTCCGGCACCGCGCAACGGGCCTTGCCCCTGTTCTTTCAGGCGCACAAGGCCCAGCGCGTTTACCATGCCGTATGAAGAATTGCCCCGCGCGGTTATCAGGGAAACCATGCCCGTGTTGTGGACCAGATGCGGGTCAAAGGGGGCTCCGGGCAGATCCGGGAAGTTGTCGCTGCTCAGGGAATCCAGCGCCATGCCGGGCAGGGCCAGATCATCCATGATGAAGGTGGAATAGAACATCATGGCCAGCCTGCCTTGCAGATAATAATCCCTGCCCCGCCATGTCTGCTCGCCGGGTGGGGAAAAGGCGGCCAGCCGGGTATAGAAATCCAGCGTCTCCGCCATGGCGGGGCTGTTGAAGACCGTGCGCCCGTTGTCGAACATGCGCGCGCCGTTGGAAATGGCCAGATGCGTGAACACCTGCCCGGCGTAGTGGTCCCGCTTGGTGCCCACCAGAATGCCGTAGATGCCCTTCTCCGGCTGTGTGAAGACTTCAGCCGCCTTGAGGATTGCCTCCCATGTGGTGGGCGGCTCCAGATTTTCCCGTTCGAACCAGTCTGTCCGGTACCATATGCCCTGAATCCAGCCGTGGAAGGGAATGCCGTAGTACTGTCCGCGCTGGGGACGCTCCAGCAGCGACAGGGGGCCGCGGTAAAACCGGCTGCGCCCTATGAGGTTAAGCGCCCGTGAAGTAGCTTCCGGGTCCAGTGCGTCCATTTCGCCAAGGGCCACCACAAGGTCGGAGGCGGTGCCCACAAGGGCGGGTGTGGTGCCGTTTTGCAGGCTGCGCCGGAAGGCGGGCACAAACTGGTTTTCCTCCACGGCGGTCAGCTCCACGGTAATGCCGGGAAACAGGGTTTCGAAGGTTCTGGTCAGGTACTCTATAGCCACGAGCCTGTCGTAATGCACTTCCGAAACCCATATGCGCAGAAGAGTAGCCTCATCGTCATTCGTATGACCATCTGTATTACTTTCTCCATGCGCAGTCGTCTGACTTTTTGTATGAGTACTCGTATGAACTGGCGTATCAGCCCCGGCTGGCAGGGAGTGCAGCAACAGCGCGGAGCATAGGCCGAGCCAGAGCAGACAGCGTAGCAATGGCTGTACGGGGGCGGTGCGGCGTGTGGTCATGACGGTGCTCCTTCCGGTCTCAGCGGTCCGGTTCATTTTTCCGAAAAGGTCACAACGGCAGACCAGTTTTCGTCGGGCGGATTCTCCAGCAGGTGTGTACAGCGCTGAATGTACATGCGTGCAAGGGCATCCTGCGGGTTCTCTGCAAGCAGGGTGTCAAAGATGAGCAGTGCCTGCGCAAAATCCCGCCCGCGATAGCGGGAAATGGCTTCTTCCCACCGTGCGTGCCAGTGCAGAAGCGCGGTTTCAGGCGCAGGGCCGCAACTGTCTGACGATGAGGATGCGCCAGCCGTATCACTCGTATGAGGAATGCCACCCGTATCTGTCCAGTCAGGGCCGGCCAGAATGGCTGGGTCGGCATAGCATTCCGTGTATCCGGGAAGCTGGCTGACCAGTTCGTACAACCGGGTTATGCCCGCAGTGCCCTTGGGTCGCACCAGATCAACGGAGCGGAACAGGAAGGCTTCGTTCGCTTTATCATACATGTCGCCGCTGGCAAGAATGGCTGTCTCGTAGAATTTGTTCAGGCCCTCCAGACGTGCCGCAAGGTTCACGTGGGCACCCATAACGGTATAGTTCATGCGGTCAGTGGTGCCCACATTGCCTACAATGCATTCACCCGCATGCAGACCTATGCGGGTGAGCATGGGCTGCTTGCCTTCGCGTTTCCAGCGGGTGTTCAGGGTGTTCACGGCGTTGCGACAGCGCATGGCGGCGGCGCAGGCCCGCAGATGATGATCCGGCTGTGGCATCGGGGCGTTCCAGAACGCCATCATGGCATCACCGATGAACTTGTCTATGGTGCCGGAAGCTTCCAGCACAGGGAGGCTGAGTTCCTGAAAATATTCCGAGGCGCGCAGCATAAGGGTTTCTGCATCCAGTTGCTCAGAAAGAGCCGTGAAGTTGGCCACGTCCGTAAAGAGCAGGCTCAGTTCCCTGCGTTCGCCGCCCAGATGGGGCACGATGTCCGAAATGACGAACTGCCGGACCAGCGCCTTGGGCAGGTAGGTGGCAAAGGTGCCGAGCACCTGCTTCATGGAAGCGAAGGCGATGGCAAGTTCCGCCACTTCCTTGATGCGCGACTGCACCACGGCGTGATCTTCCTCAAGCCGGAAGGCCCGGATGCGCTCCGCCTCTCTGGCCAGTTGCGAAAGAGGGCCTGAGATGCGCCGTGAAGCAAAAACAATGACCGGAATCATGCACAGCGTAATGGCGAAGGCAAAGAGAAGGCTTTCGTTGCGGGTGCGGTCCAGCGAAGCCGTGAACACGCTCAGCGGGGTTGCCACGGCCACCATCTCGGCCCGTCCGTATACGCCGGGAACAGGGGTGATGCGGGCCAGCCACGGTTCGCCGTCGTGGATGAACTCCCGGAGTTCGGACCCCGGCGACTGCCGGTACAGCCTGAACACCGTTTCGGCTACAGGGTCGTCGAAGGCATCCAGAAACACGGGTTCCACGGTCAGCGTACCGTTTACGGTCACGCGGCGTGCCACGCGCTCCGGGTCCGGGTAGGCGGTAAGCTTGCCCGTATCTGTGAACATGAACACCAGCCCGCCTGTGCCCCGGTTCTGTTCCCGCAGGAAGTGAGAAAGGGATATGCCCGTCATGTCCACCCCTATGGCACCTGCCACAGGCCCGTCAAACCGCTGCGCAACGGTGAAGCCCAGCGCGCCGCTGCTGGCGAAGATGTAATAATCGGTCATCACTATCCCGCCGCTTTCGCCAGCCAGCCGAAACCAGGGTCGCACGCGGGGATCATACTCCGAAACGGGATCGGCACGTGACCCCACTATCTTGCGTTCGCTGTTCAGCCAGACCCACAGTTCCACCCTGCGGGGCGGATGTACGGTGGCAAGAGGAGTGTTGCGCCAGTCATGATGCATGAACACCGTGCGCAGGCCGAACACAGCGTCTGCCGGGGCACGCAGGATTCTGCGCACGTGCCGGTTTTCTCCGTGAAAGGAAACAACCTGATAGAAGTCGCCGTCATCAAATCCGAGATAGAGCGAGAGCAGTTGGTGGTAATGCTCCAGAGCGTCCAGCAGCATGGGAGCCACAGGGTGGGCGTGCAATTCCGGCTTTGCGGAGGAATCGTCCATGCCGTTCAGCACGGCGGTGAGGATTATGGCGGGTTCGAACACGCGGCGGGTTTCCAGCAGCACCTTGTCGCTCATGGAGAGCAGTTGCGCATCCGCCGCCAGTTTTGCCGCCTGCTTGCCCTTGAGGTAGTTGTACCAAGTGACCGAGGCGGCTATGAACATGGCTACAGCCATGAAAATGGTGAGAATGGTGAGGTAGAGTGAAGGCTTTTTGTAACCGGGCGGAGGCGTATAGTGTATGGCTTTATAGTGTGCGCTCATCGGTGCCCCCGTGTCCGGACATGTGTGAGGAGAAGAGGTGCCCCCGCGCCGTAAGGAAATAATGCCTGCGGCAAAGGGGAAGCCTTGTAGGACTGTATCCTAAATCGAAAGCGGGTACGAATGATTTTCACGCATCGGCCTCGCGCAGCGTAGCGGATTGCCCGCGTGATTGTGCGTTTCACAGTGTCCGGCAACGGTGTCCGGCGTATGGTATGCTGCGTCCGCACGCTGAACAGGTGCTGTGAAAACGTGCCGCCAAGTCTTCAGGAGCCTGAAGCATATCGCGTATGCGGTGTTACAGTTATACAGGGTCGCATTGCATCCGTTGCGGCCGCATGTATACGTATTTGTCTTGCTGTTGCGGCGGAGAGAGCCTTGCCATACAAAAGCAGTCTGCAGGGAAGAAATGTTTTGCCAACCACTCGACGGGACCGACAGGTCAAAACGGCCATAAGGACCAAACGAGTAAGCAAGGGAGGATGCCATGGCGGATGATGCCGGAAATACAACGGTGGGTGAGGAGATAACCTGGGCGGAGTTTGAGAAGGTGGAACTGCGCGTGGGCGTGGTGCTGCGGGCAGAGGTGTTTGCAGAGGCACGCAAGCCTGCCCACAAGCTGTGGGTGGACTTCGGCCCGGAAATCGGAGAGCGCAAGAGCAGCGCCCAGATTGCCAGCCTGTATACGCCGGAAGAACTGGTGGGCAAGCAGGTCATTGCGGTGGTGAATTTTCCCCGCAAGCAGATAGGTCCCTTTATGTCTGAATGCCTTATTACCGGGTTTGCGGACGAACAGGGCAGGATTCTTCTTGCCGTGCCGGACAAGCCCGCTCCGCTGGGGGCCAAGCTATGTTGACGGGGGCACGGACGGCGCGCAGGGTCCACCTTTCCGTGGTGACCTATTCCTACAACGACCACGGGTTGGTGCGGGAACTCCTGCGCAGCGTGGGGGGCTGGTCAGTTGTGCCGCGTGAACTGATTGTGGTGGACGACGGATCGGAAACGCCTTTCCCGCAGGCAGAGGCTGCAGCCGACATCCGCTTGTCCTTTCTGAGCAGAAAGGGGGGGCAGCCGGATGCGCCCGAGAAGGCAGATACACAGGAGAAGGCAGATGCGCCGGAGTCGGCTCAGGAGGCGGGCCACGTCCGGGCAGCGGATAAGGCCGTTCCCCTGCGGGTGATCTCTCTCGGGCAGAACTGCGGCCCCACCGGGGCCAAGCAGTCCGGTATCTCCGCCGCCGCTTCCCGGTTCGTGCTTTCCATGGATTCCGATACACGGCTGGAAGCCGACTGGCTGGAATATTGCCTGCCCCTTGCCGCACAGGAGGATACGGGCATGGTTTCCACGCCCGTGGACTACCGTTCCGGCGACGGCAGCACCGGCACACTGACGAACGAGTATATGCGGCTGACCTACAGTTTTGCCCCTGTCCGTGGTGATGTGCCCATGATTCCCGGGCCGGCGTTTCTGATGCGCAAGGCGGTGTTTGATGCCGTGGGCGGGTTTGCCGGGTATGGCGAACGTCTGGGGCAGGACAGGTTCCTGTGCGAACGGCTTACGGCAGCAGGGTACCGACTGCGCATTACCGATGCCTCGCGGGCATGGCAGATGCGCAGGCTTTCGCGCACCACTGCCGTGCGGCGCGGGATGGTGTGGCAGGCCAATACCTTTCTGGAACAGATTGAGGCGGGTGTCCCTTTCGGCGAAATCGCACAGGTATTTCTCTACAGCGTGGGCACACGCCCCTGTGCCCGGATGGTGCAGGCTCCCGGGCTGGTGTATCATGACATGCTGTACGCCGTGTACGGGCTGATGCGCTTTGCTGCCCGCTATGAGGGCGCGCAGCAGGTGATGGCAGCCTTTCTTCGTGGCTATCTGCGGGATTGTTCAGCGCTGCTGGGTGTACTTACGGACGACCTGAATGAGCTGGATACCCCGTTGCCTGAAGGGCAGGCGGCGGAAGGGGTGACCTTTCCCGCCTTTACGGGGCTGTTCCCTCCCCCGGTGTGCGCCGCCATGGATGCGGTTTGCGCACAGGGTGCTCTGCATGGCGCAGGGCCGGAAGATTTTTCCATGTATCGGCATATGGGGACGTAGCGGGGGAGGGGTATCTTGTTGGAATATTTGCAGTCCATCGCCGAGGCAGGGTTTTGTGTCAGGCAACAGATTGTCGCGTTTTGTAGGCTTCCTTTCGGTCACGGATGGCGACAATCAGAACGATGAGTTTTTTGTCTTCAATAGTATACAGTATTCTGAAGTTTCCGGAACGAACTCTATACATATCAGATCCAGAAAGCTTTTTGCAGTCGTAAGGGCGCGGGTCGCGTTTGAGGTGCTCAATCTTATTCAGAATACACCTTCGTAGGGTGCCGTCCATTTTTTTGAGTGTTTTAAGAGCGCTTTTATGGAGATGCACCTCGTAAGTCATGTCCTATCTACACTCCAGTTCCTTCATCGCGTCATCCCAAGAGACGAAATCTTCAGGAGTGCTTCTGCTCAGATTTTCCTGTGCGGCGGCGGCGTCTTCCTCGTCCTCCTCCAGCCAGAGAGTTACCTCGTGGTCTTCACCGACAAGAGCTCGGTAGGTGCTGTTGAGCGCCAATGCCTGCTCAATAGCACCAAGGTAGTAGGCAGCAGCTATTGCGGCATCAATACACGAGATGTCCAAAGGATCTTTCTGGTGCCCTTTCAGTGCTTCAGTCAGAGAGAGCGCAGCATCACCGCTATGTAAAAGGGAACACGCATAGTTCCTGTGGGCAAGGGGGCTGTGGGCGGAGAGGCGTATGGCTTTTTGGTGATACTTATGCATTTTTTCCAGATTACCCATGAGACAGGCGATAATGCCTAGGGCTTCGTATCCGGCCCGTTGGTCGGCTTTTTTAAGAAGCTCAGCTTCATGAATAAATCTAAGGGCTTCCAGCTCATCAATGGGCCTTGGGTCGTTGGCTCTTTCGGAAAGGGTGCTGATTAAGTCAGCTTCTTTTGTCTTCGCTATTGGTGGCATGGTCCGGCCTCCTCACCACCTGCTATACAGCCATCTGACAGCGTGTCAATGAATAGTGAACAAAAAATACCACGAGACCGGAGCCGTTATCAACGTCAAAATCCGTGGATAATGCGTGTGCCGTTGAGCAGTTTCCCCTCGCGGTTGCACGGGGGTACTTGACCGGGAAAGGGAAACGTCCTATCAAACATATGAACGAGTGTTCATGTGTTCGCAGGGAGCTGGGCGCGAGTACCCGCGCGCCGTGCTGTTACGGCGGAAATGGGGGTACATTTTCGGGTCCGGCAGTCCGTGCATGCCCCGGCAGTTTGTGAGCGGGCGTGCTGACGGACACGTTGCGGCAAGGTCGAATAGAAGAATTATTCAGGGAACGAGACTATGAGCGGCAGTTGCGATTCCAAGCAGCATATGGGTGGTACAGGAAATTCCGGTCACGGTGCCGGGTGTCATTCCGAACATGCGGCAGGGCACGGCACCTCTCCCTGTTGCGGCCATGATCACGCCCCCGGAACTGCTGCTGCACCCGGTGCACCGGGAGTGTCTGCATCTCCTGCATTGCCGGGAGCGGGTGCAAATTGCTGCGAGCATGACCATGCCCACGGGACTGTTCCTTCTTCGGGCAGTGCAGGGAGTATGGCGGCTGCCGCATTTGCGCGGCTTGGGTCGCCTTCTGCAACCGGGACGGGCGCACCGCAAGGCAATGCCCTCACAGCAGACGCATGCGGCTGTTCATGCTGCGATGCCCCGCCCGTGGAGTTTACCCGCCTTTCCGCTCCGCGTGCTGTGGCGGACGGTGTGCGCACGCCCATACGCATCATGCAGATGGACTGCCCGGTGGAAGAGGGGCTCATCCGTTCCAAGCTGGAAGGCATGCCGGGTGTGAAGCGTCTGGAGTTCAACCTGGTGCAGCGGGTGCTTACCGTGGTGCACGAACCCGCCGCTCTGGACGATATTGCAGAAGCCATACGCTCGCTGGGCTTCCAGCCGGAACTGCCCGATGCACAGGGCAGGCTTGCAGAAGCGGAAGAGACCCACAAGCCGTGGTGGCCGTTGGGGCTTGCCGTTACCGCCGCAGCCGCAGCCGAAGTGGTGCACTGGACCGCGTTGCCCCATTGGCTCGGTCTGGTGTTTGCGCTGCTGGCCATAGCCCTGTGCGGGCTGGGTACCTACCGCAAGGGGTTTGTCGCCCTGCGTTATCTGAACCTGAACATAAACGCCCTTATGAGCATTGCCGTGACCGGCGCCATGCTGCTGGGCCAATGGCCGGAAGCTGCCATGGTTATGGTGTTGTTCACCATTGCCGAGAAGGTGGAGGCCCGTTCGCTGGATCGTGCCCGTAACGCCATTGCCGGGCTGCTGCGGCTGGCCCCGGACCGTGCCACCGTGCAGCGGGAAGACGGCTCGTGGCAGGAGGTGGAGGCGTCCGCCATAGCGGTGGGCAGTGTGGTCCGTGTGCGGCCCGGAGAGCGCATTGCACTGGATGGTGAGGTGGTGCGGGGGCATTCCACCGTTAATCAGGCTCCCATCACCGGAGAGAGCATTCCCGTGGATAAGGCTCCGGGCGACAGGGTGTTCGCAGGCACCGTCAACGAGGCAGGAGCCTTTGAATACCGCGTGACCGCCGGGGCGGAAGATACCGCGCTGGCGCGCATCATCCACGCCGTGGAGCAGGCGCAGGGCGTAAAAGCTCCCACCCAGCGTTTCATAGACCGGTTTGCGAAGGTGTATACGCCCATGGTTTTCGCCGGGGCGCTGCTGGTGGCCGTTGTGCCGCCCCTGCTTGCCGGAGGCGGCTGGCAGGAATGGATTTACAAGGCGCTGGTGCTGCTGGTCATCGCCTGCCCGTGCGCTCTGGTTATCTCCACCCCGGTGAGCATTGTCAGCGGGCTGGCTGCGGCGGCCCGCAAGGGTATACTCATCAAGGGCGGCGTCTATCTGGAAGAAGGCCGCAAGCTGAGGTGGATAGCGCTGGACAAGACGGGCACCATAACCAACGGAAAACCCGTGCAGACCGACATGGAATGGCTTGACGGAACAGACGCGGCCCATGCGCGCGGCATTGCCGCAGGGCTTGCGGCGCTTTCCGACCATCCTGTCTCGGAGGCCATTGCGTATGCAGCGCAGGCGGACGGCGTGGCCCCCGCGCATGTGGACGGTTTTGCGGCATTGCCCGGCAGGGGCGTGCGCGGCACGGCAGAGGGAATTGTCTATCTGCTGGGCAACAGGCGGCTGGTTGAGGAGCACGGCACGCAGCCGCCCATGGTGGCGGAGCGCTTTGAGGCATTGGAACGGCAGGGCAGGTCTGTGGTGGCGCTTATGGGCGCAGAGCGGGTTTTGGGGTTGTTTGCCGTGGCGGACACGGTGAAGGAAACCTCCCGCGCCGCCATTGAAGACCTGCACACGCTGGGCGTGCACACTGTGATGCTGAGTGGCGACAATGCCCATATTGCGGAGGCGGTGGCCGCGCAAATGGGCATGGACAGGGCCTTTGGCGAGATGCTGCCGGAAGGCAAGCTTCAGGCGGTGGAAGCCCTTGGCAAGGAAGGACTGGTGGGCATGGTGGGCGACGGCATTAACGATGCTCCCGCGCTGGCGCGGGCAGACATAGGCTTTGCCATGGGGGCCATGGGTACGGATACGGCCATAGAGACTGCCGATGTGGCCCTGATGGACGACGACCTGAGAAAATTGCCTGCCTTTGTGCGCCTTTCGCGGGCCACGAGGAGTATTCTGGTGCAGAACATTGTGCTGGCACTGGGCATAAAGAGCGTATTTCTGGCCCTTACGCTGGCGGGACTGGGCACGATGTGGATGGCGGTGTTCGCGGATGTGGGGTCCAGCCTGCTGGTGGTGGCTAACGGCCTGCGCCTGCTGCGGGCCTGATTCGGTCCTGACGCGGGCCTGCTGCGAACCTGACGCGAACGCCATACGGCCCTCTCAGGCTATGGCTGCCGCAGCGAGTGTACAATAGACATCCCGCCATCGGTATTTCCGGTGGCGGGATGATTTTCTTGACATCGGGGCCGATGCCTAAGATGGTCTCGCGGTATATTCTCGTAGACAGGAGCACCCTGATGTATAAAGCAGTCGTATCCTTTCTGGGGCGGGACTGCCCCGGAATCGTGCATGCGGTTTCCAGCCTCATGACCGAACTGGATTGTAATATCGATGAAGTGAGCCAGACCATCCTGCACAGCGAATTTGCCGCCATTCTTATTGTGGACGTGCCGAAGGCGCTGGCGCTGGAAACCCTGCACGCCAAGCTGGAAGCGGGACTCAAGACCCGTAACGTGGACCTTGCGGTGACCACCCGGCTGTTCGACGGCGTGAAGTGGAACGATGGCGCGGCGGAACCCTTTGTGGTGACGGTGGACGGTCCGGACCGTCCCGGCCTTATTTCCGGCATAACGGGCGTGTTCGCCCGCAATAAGGTGAACATAGAGAATCTGAAGGCCGTTATGCCCGGTGGCAAGAGTAACGGGCAGGCACTCATCGTGTACGAGGTGGCGCTGCCCCACCATGTGGACCCTGCCGCCCTGCGCGCGGAGCTGCGTGCCGCTGCGGACGTGCTGCAGGTGCGTGTGGGCATGCAGCACCGGGATATTTTTGAGGCAGTGCACCGGGTGCAGCCCGTCTGAGCCGTATAGGCGAAGAATGGCCGGAATATGCCCGGTTCATCGCGCACGAGGAGCCGCTCGGTAAGCCGCGGGTACGCCAAGCCGGGATCAAAACGTTTTTTCAGATAAGGAACCGAATATGCTGACGGATCGTGAAGTACTCAGCACGCTGAACATGCTGCGCAACGAACATCTGGACGTGCGCACCGTCACGCTGGGCGTGAGCCTTTTTGACTGCGCCAGCGACAATTTCGACACCTTTGCAGACAAGGTGCGGGCCAAGATTCACCGCTATGCCGAAAAGCTGGTGGCAACCTGCGATGAGGTGGGCGATAAATACGGTATTCCCGTGGTGAACAAGCGCATCAGCGTGAGTCCCATGGGGGTGGTGTGCGCCTCGTTTTCGCCGGACCAGATGGTACGCGCCTGCAAGGTGCTGGATGAAGCCGCCAAGGCAGCAGGCGTGAACTTTCTGGGCGGATTCGGCGCGCTGGTGGAAAAGGGCATGACGAGAGGTGACCGGGCGCTTATCGATTCATTGCCGGAAGCTTTGTCCGTAACCGATTGTGTTTGCTCCTCCATTAACGTGGCCTCCTCGCGCAGCGGCATAAACATGGACGCCGTGGCCCTGATGGGCGAAACCATCAAGGCCATAGCCGAGCGTTCCGCAGACCGCGACGCCATAGGCTGCGCCAAGCTGGTGGTTTTTGCCAACATTCCGCAGGATGTGCCTTTCATGGCGGGCGCGTATCTCGGTGTGGGTGAGCCGGAGGTAGTAATCAACGTCGGCGTTTCCGGTCCCGGCGTGGTGAAGAAGGCCATTGACCGGGCCATGGAGAGCAATCCGAACCGCACGCTGAGCGATATTGCCGAAGTGATCAAGCGCACGGCCTTCAAGGTCACGCGTGTGGGCGAGATTATCGGGTCCGAGGTGGCAAACCGCCTTGGGCTGCCTTTCGGTGTGGCAGACCTTTCGCTGGCGCCTACCCCAGAGGTGGGTGACTCCGTGGGTGAAATCTTCCAGAGCATCGGGCTTTCGTCCATCGGGGCTCCGGGCTCCACCGCCGTGCTTGCCATGCTTAATGACGCGGTGAAGAAGGGCGGGGCGTTTGCCTCTTCCCATGTGGGCGGGCTTTCCGGCGCGTTCATTCCGGTTTCCGAAGATTCCAGCATTGCCGCCGCAGCCGCATCGGGCGCGCTGACCATGGAAAAGCTGGAAGCCATGACCAGCGTGTGCTCCGTGGGGCTGGACATGGTGGCTGTTCCCGGTGCCACCTCTGCCACCACGCTTTCCGCCATTATCGCGGATGAGATGGCCATAGGCATGATCAACAACAAGACCACGGCCGTGCGCATTATTCCCGTGCCGGGCAAGGTGGTGGGCGATCTGGTCAGCTTTGGCGGTCTGCTGGGCGAGGCGCGCATCATGGCGGTTCCCGGCGGCACGGCAGATACCTTCATCAAGCTGGGCGGGCGTATTCCGGCCCCCATACACAGCCTGAAAAACTGACGTTTCCGGGCGTATACGGCTGGCGCGCTCAGCGTAAACGGCACGTAGATATGACAAACAGCCCCCCGGTTCCTTTCGGAGCCGGGGGGCTGTTTTGCGTCGCAGGTCTGTCGGTTGAAAACCTACCCTACTACCCTACCGGGGGCGGAAGGTGATGCGTCCGCGGGAAAGGTCGTAGGGCGAAAGTTCCACAGTCACCGTGTCGCCGGGAAGAACCCGGATACGGAATTTGCGCATCTTGCCGGATATGTGGGCCAGCGTTTCCAGACCGTTTTCAAGTTGTACCTTGAACATGGCGTTGGGCAGGGCTTCCATCACCTGGCCGTTCACTGCAATGGCGTCTTCTTTGGCCATGGCGTCCTCCTTGGGAAAAGGGCAGGTTCCGTGACCATCTGCGAATCGATGCGGAAAGAAACTTGCCGTTGGGAAAAAGATGAACCCCCCTGCCGGTACAGCCGGAACAGGGGGGTAAATTTGGTAGCGGGGGCCGGATTTGAACCGACGACCTTCGGGTTATGAGCCCGACGAGCTACCGAGCTGCTCCACCCCGCGTCATGTAGCTTTGTTGAAGCAGGCTGCGCCTGAAAGGCGTTCCCGCTCAGGGACGACATATGTATACATACGCCCCGGCACTGTCAATCAGAAAATTGGAAAAACATGAATTTCATGCCAGCATGTGCAGTTCCGCCTGCAATCCCTCAGCCATATTGCGGATGACGGCATACCCGCCCGCAGAAAGGGTGCCCGTGTTGATCAGTGTGGTCCTGCCCAGCTTGCCGGTGGCGCGGGATTCGTGGATGTGCCCGCACAGGCAAATATCCGGCTGGTGTTCCTCAATAAACTCGCGCACGGCGCGGCTGCCAACATGCACGCCGGAGGAGATGCGGTCGCATTCCGTATTGAAGGGCGGGGTATGCGAGATGAGGATGAGGCGGCGGAAGTGGCGCGCATCGCGGTACGCCTGTTCAAGCCATTCGGCTATGCGGGAGTCGGGAAATTCCGAAGGCGTGCCGAAGGGGGTGAAGGTGGATGTGCCTACTCCCATCAGCCCTACGCCGGGAGCAATCTCGCGCGAGCGGATGTGGATGTTCCAGCCGTTCTCCTCCAGATAGGTGGTGACCTCCGCACGGTCCATGTTGCCTATCTGGGCGTAGACGGTTTGGTTTACTTCCGCCACGGCGCGCAGAACCCGCTCTGCCTGCTTCACGCTGCCGCCCACGGTGAGGTCGCCGGAAAGGATGACGCCTGCGGCCTGCCGGATGCCGGGAATGGCGTGAATGCGTGATATGTCGTCGTGGATGTCGCCGAATCCGATCCAGTATTCGCCGCTTTGCATGGAGTACGTTCCTTGTTAGGGTCGCGGCACCGGGCGGTATTTGCTCCGGTGTTTGCCGTGTTCACAGTATCGCAGGGGGATGCGGCGTCACAATAGTTTTTTCGGCCATTGGGAAAACGGGACCGGACGAGTGTGGACGATTGTGGACGAAACCGGACGAGGCTGAACTGGACTGAATTTGGCTGGTCTTGATCGAACTGGATTGAACTGGGTGAACTGGGTGAACTGGTTGCATAGGACTGATCTGGACTGAACGGGATTCAACAGGGTTGAACAAGGCAATAAGAGTTCGGGCGAGTTGGGGGGGGATTAGAATGAGCCTGATGGAATCTGATGAGTACAATATATATGATGGCACCTGATGAATAAGCAGTCGCTACGGAAAACACTGCTGGCCTTGCGGGATGCCCTGCCGCCGGAGACGGCGCAGGAGAACGGCGTGGCCGCGCAGGAGCGTCTTTTGGCGCAGGACCTGTGGCGCAGGGCGCGGCAGGTTTTGCTGTACATGCCGCTGCGCAATGAACTGGACACCACGCTGCTGGCGCGCAGGGCGTGGACGGAAGGAAAAAGCGTGCTGCTGCCGCGCGTGAATCCGCAGTGCAGGGGAGAGATGTGCCTTGCCCTGTGCGGCGGAGAGGATGAACTGGTTCCCGGTGGGTTCGGGCTGAAGGAGCCGGACGCGGAGCGTTGCCCTGCGTTGCTGCCTGATGACCAGGCGTTTTGTCCGGAGCTGGCGGTTATTCCCGGCGTGGGGTTTGATACGGCCGGAAACAGGCTGGGGTTCGGCGCGGGGTATTATGACCGCTATCTGGCGCACCCCTCCATGAGCGGCACTGTGCTGGTGGGCTTTGCTCACGCCTTTCAGGTTGTGCCCGCCATACCCGCCGACCCGTGGGACAGACCCGTACACGCGCTGTGCACAGAGAAGGAGTTCCTATGGCTGTAGACTATATTCCGTTCCGCTTTCCCGGCATTGATTCCGTGCGCTGCGCCTTTCAGACCCGGTGCGGCGGTGCGGGCGGGGAGGGGCCTTTTGGCGGGGCCAATATTTCGCATGACGTGGGCGATGCCCCGGATACGGTGGCGGAAAACAGGCGGCTGCTCATGGCGGGGCTGGGGGTGGATTCGTGGTGTGAACTGAAGCAGGTGCACGGAGACGTACTGGTGTTTGACCCGTCTTCCGTACCGCCGGATGCGCCCGGGACCACAGAGGCAGACGGTGCCGCCACGGATGAACCGGGTAGGGTGCTGGTCATTAAGACGGCGGATTGCCAGCCCATTCTGCTGGCCCATGCCGGTGGCGGGCATATTGCCGCGCTGCATGCGGGCTGGCGGGGCAACCGCATGGGGTTTGTGCAGACGGGCGTGGCGCGGTTCTGCGAGCGCTACGGGCTGGATCCGGCAGACGTGCGGGCGGTGCGCGGACCGAGCCTTGGCCCCGCCATGGCGGAGTTCGTGAACTTTAGCATGGAGTGGGGGCCGGACTGGACCCGATGGCATGACGCTGCTGCGCGGACCATGGACCTGTGGAGCCTGACCCGGCATCAGCTTATGCAGGCGGGACTGAGCGAGGGGAGCATCTTTGGGCTGGACCTGTGCACCCACACCCTTGAGGGGATGTTCTTTTCCTACCGCAGGGAAAACCGGTGCGGGCGGCAGGCTTCCCTTATCTGGATAACGGCGGAGTAGCCGCGTGCGCATTCTGCTGGCGGACAACAACGACAGCTTTACCCGCAATCTGGAGCACCTGCTGGTGGCAGCCACCGGGGGGCAGGTGCAGGTGGTGCCCTATGCGCGGCTGCGGGACATACGACGGAACGGCGGGCCGGATTGCTGGCCGGATAGTTGGCCGGAGAGCAGAACAGGTACAAGGCCCGATCTGGTGGTCATTTCGCCGGGGCCGGGGCATCCGCGCGAGTATCCCGCTTATGCGGACATTATAGACAGCGGTGTGCCTGTGCTGGGTATCTGCATGGGGATGCAGGTACTGAATCATCACTTCGGGGGCGAAACGGCGCGGCTGCCCGCGCACCCGCAAAACGGGGCGGGCGGCGTGCACGGCAAGCAGGCCCGCATTGTCATGGAAGGCAGGGGGCGTAGGGTTGCGCGGTATCATTCGTTGCACTGCTCGCGTCTGGGGCAGGGTCTGCGCGTTATTGCCACGCTGTGCCCGGAGGAAGACGAGACGCCGGAAGGCTGCACTGCCGGGGTACAGGGATCTGTGGTGCTTGCCAAGCCTGTCGGGACTGTCGGGGCTGACAAGCCTGTTGAGGCTGGCAATTTTGTCGGGATTGGCAAGGCTGTCGAACCTAGCAAGGCAGCTAAGTCTGTTGACACTGCCAAGTCTGTCGAGTGTGCGGCGTCCCTGAGTTCCGCCGAGTCCGTCGAGTCTGGGAACCCCGTGCAATCCGCGAACGCCGTGATCGCCGGGAAATCACGTGTGCCCCCGGAGTCTGTGGAGCCTGTGGAGTCCGTGGAATCTGTGGAACCAGTGGCATATGGCGGGGCCGGTATTGTTATGGGGCTGTGTCACGAGTCGCGCCCGCTGATGGGATTGCAGTTTCACCCGGAATCGTTTCTTACCCCGGACGGGGAGTGGTATATTGCCCATGCGTTGCGCTTTTTCCACAACCGTTAGCGTCGCGGCACTGCCCGCCCTGTTCCTGCGTCTGGCGCAGGATTTTGGTGCAGACATGCTGCTGGGCGGCGTGACCCGTGAGGGCACGGCAGAACCGCAACTGATGTGGCGGGGAGAACCGCAGCGCTGCATTGTGGGCGTGGACCCGGCGCGGGAACTGGTGGTGACGGCCCGTACCGCTGCGGAGGAGGTGCGCGGATTCTGCCTTGACGTGCCCGGAGAGGCACTGCGCAGGGTGCTGCCTGCTTCCATGGGGTATCTTGCCTACACCTACGGATTGACCCGTTACGGTATTGCCAGTGCCAAACCGCAGTCGCTACCGCAAGGACATGTGCGCCAGTATGCGGTGCTGCTGTATCTGACCCCTGCTGCTGCCGATGACCGCAGGAGCTACGGAAGCTACGGAAGTCACGGGAGCCACGGGAGTCAGGATGGCCCGAATAGCCCGAAAACCGAGGATAGCCCGGCGGGACGGGGAACAGTGCTGGTGGAGTGCCATGCGGCGGAAGAGGCGCGGCACGAACGGCTGCGCGCGCTGGAAGATGTGTGCGCCCGTTTTTCCGTTTCCGCACCGGATGCCAAGTACGCCAAGTACGCCAAGTACGCCGGGGACGCCGGGGACGGACGGAGCGGCGGGACGCAGCAGGCATGGACCGGGGCTTCTCCGGCGTGGAAAGGCCGTATTGCCCGGTCGCTGGACGCCGCCGCCTACATGCGCGGCGTGGAGGAGGTGCTGGAGTGCATCCGCAACGGCGACACCTACCAACTGAACCTCTCCATCAAATTCATGGCGGACCTGCACGGGACGGGATTTGATCCGCTGCGGCTGTTCCTGCACCTTTGGGAGACCTCGCCCGCCCCGTTTCACGCCTGGCTGAACACCGTGGGCGGTGCGCAGGGGCAGGGAGGTGCCTTGCGCGTGCTCTCCACCTCGCCGGAACGGTTTGTGCGGGTGCGTGCGGGGGAGGTGCTGGCACAGCCCATTAAAGGGACGCTGGCATTCGGAGCAAGTGCCGGGGCGGGAGAGGCGCGCGCTTTGCGGGGGAATGCTGTGCCGGGGGGGGCTGCAGCGGGACAATCGGAGGGTTCGGGGGAATGGGGCGGTTCGTGGCAGGGGGACTATGTGCCCGGCATGGAGCGGCTGCTCACGGAGTCGCCCAAGGAGAGCGCGGAACTTTCTATGATCACGGACCTTATCCGCAACGATATTTCCACCCGCTGCGAGTATGGCAGCGTGCATGTGCCGAGGCATAAAGCCACCTTTGTAGTGGATTCGCTCATTCAGATGTACTCTGATGTGCGCGGCACCCTGCGGCAGGATGCCACCTGTCTGGACCTGCTGCTGGACGCCTTTCCCGGCGGCTCCGTGACCGGATGCCCCAAGCGGCGTACCATGCGCATTATTGACCGGCTGGAGCCGCACAGCCGTGACCTGTATTGCGGCAGCGTCTTCTGTGTGGAGGATGCGCGCACCATGGACAGCAGCATAGCCATACGCACGGGATGGTACGATGAGCAGGCGGAGACGCTGAGTTTTTTTGCGGGGAGCGGCATTGTGGCGGATTCTGACCCTGAACGTGAATACGCGGAAACCCTTGCCAAGGCGGGCAAGTTTTTACGGGTGCTGGAAGGATGATCTACTACAGGAACGGTCAGCTGCACGAAGGGGGCATACGGCAGGATATAGGCTCACCCGCCTTCCGGTTCGGGGCGGGGGTGTTTGAAACCTTGCTGTATAACGGCAGAAACCTGTGCCGCCTGCCTGCGCATCTGGCACGGGCACGGCGGAGTCTGGAATTTTTCGGGCTGACGGAGCCAGAAGCATCCTATGGGGACGCCCGTTACGCGGAAGCCATTGCCGCTGTGCTGCGCGCCAACGGGCTGACGGAGCGTGCGGCGCGGGTGAATATCTTTTTCCCCGCAGAAGATGAGTCGGGCACCGTGGTGCCCGTGATTGCCGCAGTGCCCTATGCGCCGCAACCGGACAAGACGTACCGTCTTGCGCTGGCTTCCGTTGCCGTGCAGCACCCCTATTTTGCCCACAAATCCATGAATGCCATGTTCCACTGGATGGAGCGTCGCAGTGCCCAGGCGCTGGGGTATGACGACGCGGTGCTGGTGCATCAGGACGGCGTGCTGCTGGAAACGACCACGGCGGCGTTGGTGTTCGGCGACGGGACCAGCCTGTGTACTCCCGGCAGTGCGGACAGGCTGGAGTCTACCGCGCTTGCCGCAGCGCGCGAGGTTACCCCCATTGATGGCTGCACCGTGCGGGCGAGCACTGCGGGCGGGTTTCGCCATGCCTATGTGCTGAACTCGCTCATGGGCATGCGGCCCGTGGTGTGGCTGAATGGCGTGGAGTACGCACCGGATGAGGCCACCTGTGCCCGCCTGACCGAGGTTATCTGCAGCTGAAGGTGGCCGGGGCGAAGGCGGCAGGGGAAGGCTGAGGCGGCCTGCGGGCCGAGCGAAGAAGGCAGGCTGCCGGTGCGTGCGCAGACGGTGAAAGGAAGTGAAATCGTTTAGTATGTCTTTTTGTAGTATGAATTGTACTACAGAGTGACGCGAGTTTGTCTACTTATCGAAATCGAAGAGCCGCCCGCGCGTTATGGCATCGCGTCCGAACTTGTCGCGCAGGGCATCCAGCGCCCGGTCCAGATTACGTTGCTTCTCCGTGGCAACCTTGCCGCCTGTCTGCCCACCCGCACTGCCGTCCAGCAGGCTGAGCTGCTGCGGTCCGCGGTCGTAGTTGGAAAGTCCCACCCCGATGAGGCGCACCTTCTGCCGCAGGGGCACGGCATCCAGCAGTTCGCACGCGGTTTGAAAGATGATCTCTGTGGAATCTGTGGGCTCCGGCAGGCTGCGGCTGCGGGTGATGGCGGTGAAGTCCGCATATTTGAGCTTGAGCGTGACGGTGCGCCCCTTCACGCCCATGCGCCGCTGCCCGGTTCCCACCCGTTCCGCCTGACGCAGGAGCCATTTTTTAAGCAGTTCGCGGTCGTCTGTGTCTTCTGCAAAGGTGTTTTCTGCGCTTTCTGACTTTGCCTCGTAGCCTGTTTCCACCCCCCGCCCGTCCAGCCCATGCGCCCTGCGCCACAGGGACAGCCCCCCCTTGCCGAAGCGGCGTTCCCAGAAGCTTTGCGGGTACTGCTGCGCATCGCGGCAGGTGCGCACGCCCAGTTTTTCCAGTTCTTCCAGAAACCGTTTGCCCACACCGGGAATGCGCGCCACGGGCAGGGTGGAGAGAAAGCCGGGCACGTCGTCCGGCTCCAGTATGAACAGCCCGTCGGGCTTGTTGTGGTCTGAAGCTATCTTGGCAAGAAACTTTACGGGAGCGATGCCGATGGAGCAGGCAAGCCCCACGGTCTGCCGGATATCCTGCTTGATGCGCAGGGCTAAATCGCGCGGGGAGCCGAAGAGGCGTTCCAGCCCGGAGGCGTCCAGATAGGCTTCGTCGATGGATGCCGGTTCTACCAGCGGGGAATAGGAGGAGAGGAGGTTCATGATCTGCCGGGAGATTTCCGCATAGCGGGCCATGTTGCCGCGGGTGTAGATGCCGTGGGGGCAGAGTTTTTTTGCCCGTGCAATGGGGATGGCGGAGCGCACGCCGAAGGTGCGTGCCTCGTAGGAGGCGGCGGAGACCACCCCGCGTTCACGCCCGCCCACGATGACGGGCTTGCCGCGCCATTCCGGGTGGTCCAGCTGCTCCACGGAGGCAAAGAAGGCATCCATGTCCAGATGCAGGATGCGTCTTTGCGGGGGCTGGCTCAGAGCCGGTTGGGGCGTGTCCGGGGATATGGCTGGGGGCGTGTGCATGAGGAAGGCATAGCAGTTTTTTGCGCGTTGCAGAAGCGGTGGGGGAGTGATGTGCAATCCGCTATCGGCAGGTCGTTGCGGCGGCGTGCAGGGTGCGCTATAGCTGACCGCCACACTATGGCCGCGCCGCGTGCCTGACGGAAGGTGCCCGGAGCGGATGAAACAGGGAGAGTGCTCATGGAATATGTTGTTAGCGCCTGCCTTGCAGGCTGCCACTGCCGTTACGACGGCAAGACCACGCCGGATGAACACGTGCTGGAGCTTGTGCGGCAGGGCAGGGCACTGCCCCTGTGTCCTGAACAACTGGGAGGACTGCCCACCCCGAGGTCTCCCTTTGAGCTGCTGCAGGGGTGCGCGCTGGACAGGGACGGCAATGACATAACGCCTGCCATGCTCCACGGCGTGGATGAGGCCATGCACCTTGTGCGGCTGGCGGGCTGCACGCGGGCGATTTTGAAATCCCGCTCGCCTTCGTGCGGGTTCGGCATCATTTATGATGGAACCTTTTCCGGTATTCAGGTGGCAGGCAACGGTCTGTTTGCGGACCGCCTGCACCGTGAAGGGGTGGTGGTGGAGTCTCTGGACGCAAGCCCCGTGGACTGAGGGACTGAGAGACTGAGGGAGTGAGGGACTGAGGGAGCAGCCGCAGGTTGCTGCAAGAGTCATCTGCGACGGGCCAAGTTTTGCGCAGCCTGAATATGCCCTTTGAAAATACAGGGGTATACTGCAAGCGGTCTGCCGTATATTTTTCCGGGCCGGTTGTGCGCGGGGATCTGCTCATCGGGCGATAATGGGGTGCTTTTGTGCAAAAAGGGGATTATTGCACAAGTGCAGTGCATGCAGCAGATGTTTGTGCAACATGTTGCGCAGAAAGTTGCACAAGTGAAGGCGAAGGAACGAAGGCTTTTTGTGACTAGCTGAAATTGCAGGACAAAATTGTTTGGCACGGTGTGTGCTATAAGAAGACCAGATACGGCGAACATGTCTTCTCCCTCTGAGAGAATCTGAGAGAACAGGCGGATGGAGAAGGACGCAACGGTCGGGTGGAAGAGGTGTCCTTTGTGGCAGAAGGCAGCATTTCCGAATCCTGACCGGATAAACAGAACGCTAGGCTTGAACGTTTCCTCACACGTTGGCTCGGGCCGGATTCGACATCTCCGGCCAACTGCGCACCTGACGCTTTCCCCCTTTGGCGGCGGGCGCGCAGACCGACTCCAGATGCTGCGGTTCCTGAATCCCTACGCAGGGACCGGCAGACAGGTATGCTCCCTTGGAAAGACGGTTTCCTCCTCTCCGTCTTTCCGCCGATCGACAGGATACCCGGCAGGGCTTCAACGCGCGAAGCCCTGCCCAGCAAAACAGGCGGAATGATGTTCCGCATGACATAGAGATTGACGGCAGTGTCTGCGGGGGAGACCAGAACCACGCGGCACTGCACGAACGGATAGTTTGAAACATGCATTGACTCCTCCTTCCCATGCCTCTGTTCCCCGGTTGCGGCTTTGCCCACGGTCGCAACCAGCCTTAGACAAGCGAAGCGACCTCCTAAGCGAGCTCCCCGGTTCCTCACGGAACCGGGGAGCCTGCGTTTGGAGGGGCAACATTCGGTTCACGTTGACACAGGCCTGCCCTGCCCGTAGGCTTGCGCAACCGTAACCGCAAGGATTGCGCATAGTTCACAAGGAGATACCCATGTCTAAGACCCCAGACGACAACAAGGAAATGCCCAACTATCTGGTGCGGGGCATACTCATAGGCGGAGCAATGGGCACCTTTGCCCATCTGGCAGGGTTTATGGATAATCTGCCTCGCGCGCTGGCTCTGGGTATGGTGGCCGGTTTTCTTGCGGGCATTACCCTTGCCCACAAGCATAAGAACCGGAACAAGAAGTAGGAAGAAAAGACATCCGCAAGCTCCGCAACCCCCATGTATTCAGGGAGGCGGGTGCCTGCGGATGCTGTTTCTGTGCGCTGAACGGGGCCACCAGTTCCTGTCGGGCCAGATAGGGTCGGATAGGGCCAGATAGGTTCCGGGCAGCTTTTCGCGATGCCGCCTCTGGTCGTTATGTCCCGCCTTAGCCGGAACAACGGGCTTTACCGGTTTAACCGGAACATCCGGATCAGCGTCCCTCTATAGCCTTCATCAGCCACGCCATGGTCTCGCCCAGATTGCGCATGTTGTTCATACCTTCCTCATCGGCGGTGACCTGACCGGGGCCAAGGCCGTAACCCATGTTCCAGTAGGTGGAGCCGGGCACGATCATCTGGCTGATCTGGAAAAAGTGGTTCATGGTGTCGAACACATGGGTGGCTCCCCCGCGCCGGACCGCCACCACGGCTGCGCCCACCTTGCGGCGAAGCTGTGCACCGTTGCCCAGCGTGACAAAGCCAGCGCGGTCTATGAGTGCCTGCATTTCTGCCGTTACGTCCGTGAAGTAGGTGGGGGAGCCGAGCAGGATGCCGTCTGCCTGACGCATCTTTTCCACGTAGTCGTTGAGATCATCGTTTTTTATGGCGCATTTGCCGTCTTTGCGCTCTCTACACTTCATGCAGGCGATGCAGCCCCGAAGCCCCGTGCCGCCGATGCGCACCAGTTCCGTTTCTACGCCCGCCTCTTCCAGAGGAACAAAGACCGCCTTTATCAGATGTTCCGTGTTGCCGCCCTCACGCGGGCTGCCGTTAAAAGCCACTACTTTCATGGTTCCTCCGTATGGTCTGGGGATGGTTGTGCCGTATATGCTGTTCTTATGGTATTTCACGGTGCGGCGTATCGTGCAAGTACCCACTTTTTTGTTGAATAGTACCCAAAAACATACCAGCCATGTGCGGTTTTTTGGCTCCTTTTCCGCGGTCTTTCTCCCCGACGGGGGGTGGTCGTATGCATTGTCAAAACAGCGTGCTATGCCTGACGTGCCGCGAGAGGAAAAATATCGTTGGGAAATGTGCGGCGGCATGGCAGAATGGGAGCATTACACACTCATGCAGGGTACCCTATGTTTTTGACTCTTCATATATACGGAACAGCTACAGGAACAGTGGCAGGGATGGTGCGCAGAATGCTGCACGGTGGCGGTGTGCGGACGTTTTTTCAGGCGGCGCGCGCCCGCGCCCGCCTGCCTAGCCATGCAGACCTGCTTAGCCCGTTCAGTCCGCTCAGCCTTTTTAGCCTGTTCGGTCTGTTCAGCCTTTTCACCCTGTTCAGTTTGCCCGCTTCCGGCGCGCAGGCCTCTGCAGGGAAGGGGGTAGCCGTGCAGGGCGGGGCAGGGCCGTTGCTGATAGGGGCGGGGATTTTGGCTGCGGTGTGGGCTGTTTCTCTGTGGGTGGTGGCGCGCAGGGCAAGGCGGGATGAGCGGCGCGTGCAGCGCAGGGAGGCGGACGTGCTGCGCGAGCAGTACAGCCGTGCGCTTTATGCCGCCGAGCGCGAGGCGGAACGGTTCCGTTCGTTGTTTGATCTGGCGCAGGTGAGCATCTTTCGCTCAACGCTGGACGGCAAGCGTTTTATCATTGCGAATCAGGCCTGTGCCGAATCGTTGGGCTATGCGGATGTGGAGGAACTGTTGCGGCTGGCGACACCTACCCGGCTGTATCAGGACCCCCGGATGCGTGACGTGCTGCTGGATGTGCTGCAGTTGCACGGGCGGGTGGATAACATGGAGCTGGAACTGCGTCGCAAGGACGGCGGATCGTTGCATGTGATGATGACGGCCACACTGCACAAGGAAGAAGGCTATTTGCAGGGTGCCGTCCTGGATGTGACCGAATACAAGGAAGCCGAGCGCATGCTGCGCGAAAGCCACACCTTTTTGCAGAATATTCTCAATGCCATGCCGACGCCTGTGTTTTTTAAGGACGCAGAGGGGCGTTATCAGCTTGTGAACCTGGCGTTTGAGCACCTGTTTGGGCAAAGTGCCGAGCAGGTGCTGGGCAAGAGAGTGTTTGACGTAGCGCCGCGGGCGTATGCGGAAAAATATTATCAGATGGATGCTGCGCTGTTAGCCTCGTGCGGGCCGGCGGTGCAGCAGTATGAGTATCAGGTGGTGTCGGCGGGGAGCGTTCGCGACGTGATGTTCAACAAGGAATCTATGTTCAATGAGGATGGGGGGTTGATCGGCCTTGTGGGCGTGATCATGGACATAACCGACCGCAAGCGTATGGAGAATTCTCTGCGCAGGGCAGAGGAGCGCTATCGCGCCCTGTATATGAATGCGGCAGAAGGGATTTTTACCGCATCCATGGAAGGCGTGTTTCTTGGCGTGAATCCTGCCATGGCCGGAATGTTTGGCTATGATTCGCCGCAGGCCATGCGGGTGCAGGTGCGTGATGTGGGGGCGCAGCTTTTTGTGCAGCCCGAGCAATATGCCGAATTGCAGGAGCGGTTGCGGGCGGAGCGTGTGGTTTCTGGCTTTGAGGCGAAGGTGGTGCGCGCGGATGGTGCTGTCTGGTGGGCTTCGATCAGCGCGCGTGGCATGTTCGGGCTGGGGGACAGGCTGGAGCGCATTGAGGGACTGGTAGTGGATGTGACCGTGCAGAAGCAGTCGGCAGAGGAGTTGGCGCGGCTGGTTATTACGGACCCGCTTACGGGCATTGCCAACCGCATAGGCATGAACCAGCATCTGGAGAAGACCCTGCGGCAGGGGGCGCGTTCCGGGTGCAGGGTGGGGCTGCTGTTTATTGATCTGGACGGGTTCAAGCCCATTAATGATCAGTTCGGGCACAGGGTGGGGGATATGGTGCTTGCGCAGGTGGCGGAGCGGTTGTGCGCACGGCTGCGCAGTGCAGACCTAGCCGCCCGGGTGGGCGGGGACGAATTTTCTGTGGTGCTCTGGGATGTGGGTGATTGTGCCGCAGTGGAACGGGTGAGCCGCGAGTTGCTGGCATCGCTTGGTGAGCCGTATGACTGCGATGGTACGCTCTGTTCCGTGGGAGCGAGCATGGGAGCCAGCCTGTATCCCGCGCATGGCACTACCGCAAGTGATCTGCTCAGCGCGGCGGACAGCGCCATGTATGAGGCCAAGCGCGCACGTGCGAGGTTTTGTATGGCAGCGGAGCCGCATGCGCCAGAAGAGAATGAGGGGGCGGAATGCGTGCAGATTCCGGCAGGGAAGTAGCCACTTTGTGCAGTGCCGTTTTCAGGGCGGACGCTCCCGGCAGTGCAAGAAAAAGCAGCTGGGAGAGTATTTCCTGTTGACATCAACAGGCCACTTGGTTACTTACCTCTTCCACAGCGTGGGGCTGTAGCTCAGTTGGGAGAGCGCTTGAATGGCATTCAAGAGGTCATCGGTTCAATCCCGTTCAGCTCCACCACGCGAATACAAGCGGTTATGTCGAAAGACGTAACCGTTTTTTTCGTTGTCGCGTCCGTTTATCCCCTCAATCCGCATGGCTCCGCGCGGTATATGGCGCGCGTCAAGCATGCCGCACCAGTCCGGCAAGCTCACCTACCCAAGCGAATAGCGGCTCTGTGTGTCTGCTTCTGCGAAAGAGCTATACGTTCTTTAAAAGCTTCGTGGTGGTGTTTGCTTCTTGAGTAGGCTGACGTTATGCTTTTTTCTGCTCCAGCTCAAAAAGCAGACGTTATGTAATGGAGGAAGCAGAATGAAACATGCAGGGGCCTGTTTGTGCGGCAAGGTAGCATTTGAGGTGGAAGGTGGTTTTGATAGTTTTTATCTCTGTCATTGCGAGCGATGCCGCAAAGACACTGGCTCAGCGCATGCTGCAAATCTGTTCTCTTCCACAGCCAAGTTGCGATGGTTATCTGGCGAAGAGGACGTACGGACGTTCAATTTTAACTCAACAGGGCATATAAAGAGCTTCTGCATTCATTGTGGTTCTGCACTGCCGAATATCCAAATGGATGGGGCTCTTCTCGTCGTGCCTGTGGGCAGTCTCGACAGCGAAGTGCCGATTCGGCCGGATGGTCATATTTTCATCGCAAATAAGGCCAATTGGGATTCAGGTTTGGAGAATGTGCCTATGTTTGAGCGACTTCCTGATGAGAATGAAGAGTGAGCGGGAAGTCATCGGTTCAATCCCGTTCAGTTCCACCAAATTTTTCAAGGGCTTAGGTCGAATTGACCTAGACCCTTTTTTCGTGCTGCTGAATGTCAGCGATTGCTGACGAGGCTGATTTGCGCGGTAGGCGCTTGGGATGATTGGGGCCTGACCGTGCACCACTGCTGAAGGTTGGGCATTCAGCGGCGGGGCAGGCTGCGGGATGCGCTCGGCAGTGCGGTTGTGAGGCGGACAGGGTTACTCCAGCTAGCAGCGGGCAGGGCTAACGCCTCCTGCATCAGCAGCATAGCCCTGAAGCTCGTGCCGGGAAGTGTCGGCTGCGTATCCGGTTCAGGAGGGCAACACCAAACAACAACCGCGCGAGCCGCGCAATCACATACATTCTTCACGATACCTCTCCGTGTCATCAGGTTATAAAGCAGAGCCTCCGCAACGCCCGCTAATTGACCGGCACCACATTCAAGCCCTTGTCCATTCTTATCTTCTGCATATCGCGCAGCACATGGGCGCTGTACTCTTCCGGCTGCTGCACCATGGATGGATGCCACGCAGACGAAACCACTACAAAAGTGTCCTTATATCTTCCGGTGTACAGGCACATCTCAAAATCCGAAGCTTCGCTTTTCAGGTGGCTCAAAAGGTGACCTTCCGCCTTCTCGATGGTCTGCACAGCAAGACTTCCGCCAGCTTCCTTCCGAGCATGGGCTATCCACGCTTCCGTGAAACTCTCCAGCGTCACGCCGCTTCCATAGAAGCCGCCCAGAACCATCTTCCGGCTCCACGTCTCAAAGTTTTCCCCTCGCGGAATAACCTCATGCATTATGACACCGGGATTGTTCTTGCTCCGCACCGCCAGATCTTCCATAGTTTCAACAGTCTGAGCCCATATCGGAGCGGGATAGGTAAGCGAAACCTCATGCATGATAACGTTACCCGTCATCGGCACCGTGCGGGGAGGCGATGTGGTGATGTTAGGCGGGTGTGTGGCAAGCACAGCGGGGCGTTGCGCATCCGGAGGAATCTTCACCGTCATGCCGCGCTTTTCCACAAAATCAACACAACGCCAGAACCACATGTATTGCGGCGCAGAAGGAACAAAATTCCATGGCTGACGCTCCAAAGGAAAATCCAGCGCTGTATTTACCCCAAAGCCATAGCTGGTGGTTGCAGTAATCGCGACCCCCTGCTCCAGCAAATAATAGGCAAGCTCATAGTCTCCTGTGAGCATTACGTCTGCAACAAATGGAAGATTCCCGAACGTGTTGTAATCAATCTCTGCACCGGCATTCACCAGCATGACAAAGGCCTCACGCGACTTAACAGCAATAGCCGACTGAAGTGGCCTATACAGGCGCTCCGGATGGGCAAGATTGGGGTCCGCCTTGCCTATTTCCAGAATTGCCTTGAGATAGCGCAGACCTATCACGGGCGACTGCTCAATGGAAAAATGCAAAAAAGACACTTTTCTGTTAGAAAAAATAGTCGGGTCCGCGCCGAGCTTCAGCAGATGAACAAACCCCTCATAATTGGGGTGCATCAGCACCCAGTAGGGCAGGGTTACGCCGTATGCCCCTCTGGCGTTCACATCCGCCCCGACAGCCACAAGCTCATCCATCTTTTTGATATTGCCCTTTGATGCGGCAACAGCCAGCTGCTGCTCAAGCGGCATACCCGGCAACATTTCCTCTATACTCATAGACCGCAGCGGCACAGACGACTTGCGATGCGGCGAGGATGTATTATTCGATGCCATGCATGCCGTAAGCGAAAGAAGGAGCATGCACGCAACCGCAAATCTAACGAACTTCATATCCGGACTCCTATGGTACAATGCCGAATCCCCCCCTGCACTCCCGGCAGCATGAGGCAGGCAAACGCCTCCTCAGCCTGGCAGCACAGCCCCCCGGTGCTCGTGCCGGAAAGTGTCGGCAACGTATCCGGTTCAGGAGGGGCAACACCATCCCAGACCCCAAAACGATCTCACCAGCAACCAACCTCAATCAGTTATCAAGCGTCATACAACCGAATAGGCGTATGCGTCAGGTCGTACTCATCTGGGAGTTCGTCTTTAAGTCTTTGAAGTAAGAACGCACCCTCTTCATTGAAAGCTTCGTCAAGCAATCTGCTTGCCAACGTGCTGGAAAATCCAGAATTCTGTGCAACTGCACTATCATACGTTGCTTGATATGTTCTATTCCACAAAGCAAGAGCCTTTTGCAATTCAACGCTAACAGGAAGATCTTCTGGCTCAATAGTATCTACTCCATCGTCATAAATAATCCATATGCCGGAGCACGTATACTCTAGAAATAGCCTTATTGTTTTCATCACTTTATGTCCTTTATGCCTTTTGATTAGCATCTACAACAAATTCGTTGTCTGAAATTGTTTCTGCAAAGCAGTGAGCATCCTCTGCGCCACTTCGCCAGGAACATTCTCAAGCGTGCCGTGCTGCTGCTCCAGTGCAGCAAGTTCAGAAATAACCTTGGCCTCGTATGGGTTTGCGGCACTGATTTGCTCAGCCAGCCCCTCCTCCGTAACACCCTGAGCCTTCAAAGACTCCATCAACTCGGCCTGAGCTTCAAGACTCTTTGCGATTGGTCCATCGGGCAGAGCCTTTTTGACAATCTCAGCGATTTTCCTCAAATCGCTCCGTATCCCCTCAAACCCGCTGGCAATTTCCTTAATTGCAGCCGGGTCGATATACACAGAAACAACCGTCTCGGAATCCTTGGTAATCTCCTGCGCACGGGCAAGGTCGCGGTTCAGCCCTTCAAGCCCTGCGTTGGGGTCAGAACGAATGATGATGGTGCCTTCACCAATGGTGGCGCGGTTGATCTGGCGGCGGTCTTTGGAGGAATAATCCACACTCACGGAACCCAGCGAAACATCCTTTGCACCCACCTGCTCCGGTGCCTTGGGGCCATCCACGCCGCCGTTATGGCTTCCGGATACACTCACCCCCACACTGACATTGCTGGCCGTGTCGTGATCGTGAATGTCAGCATAGGTCAGGGTGTTGGTGTCCAGCGTCAGGGAAGGGGGAGAAATGAAGAAAGGCTGCCCGGAAAGGGGCAGCCCGAATATTTCGTTGCCGGAAGCGATTCTGCAAAGTGAATACTATTTCTGTCCGTTTTGCCCATCTATCAACAAAGTTGATATTCTGCTAAACAAATCAATACATTCGTGGAAAGTATATCCAAGCGTCGTGTGGAACTCGTTGTATTCAAAAAAATCAAACATAACAGCCCTAAACGTCTCAAACGTTGCAACCCACTCCTCTTTCGCAATGTCTCCATAGAACATTACTCTATTGGATTTTATGCTTTTCTTCAATTTTTCAAAAGCACATTCACATTTATATTTGTTATACTTAAAGAAGTCACTGTATTCAGATGCATTAAATCCATGCAGGACCTCGTTAAGCATACTGCGTAATAGCCTTGCATCTTGATCAGATATTTCTGTTCTATTCCAGGCTGTTATCATAGTAGTCCTTTCCATTGTCAGGGCGGAAACAAGCTCCACCATCTTTATCCTTGGGGCTTGTTATAACTAGCGTCTCCGTTTTGTCATCCCAATAACCTTGACGTCCATTAGCTAATTGTTTCGTTTCACTGGGATTTTTAATGATGCGCTCAATTAGTTCTTTGAACTCCCTTTCATCACTCACTATCCCATAAAATTCGCCTTTCTTGACTACATGCTTCCCCCATGCATACCCCTTGGCAATCTTTTCTGCCAACTCAGCAGCATCCTGATTACCACTATTAATCACTAGATTGGAATTATCAATCACCCCACTCTGATCCGGCGTAATATGCGCTGTGCCAGAGCCGCCACCCTGATCAGGGGTTACCTGCGGGCCAGAGCCAACGCCTCCCGCACCAGCAGCATAGCCCCGGTGCTCGTGCCGGGAAGTGTCGGCTGCGTGTTATCATGGTTTGGGGTTTGCGGCACGCTACGGCCTTCCGCAAATCATGGGGCCAGGAGATATTGCCTGAACAAGACAACACAGCCGAAGAGCGGCGGCACCTCGCGAACACAAACCCTACGCAGGTCGGGGCCACTCCAACAATCTACACTCTAACAATTTCCACACCATGCTTATCAACAAAATCCTTGACATCATTAATGTAAACATATCCCAAGTTACTAATAATGTTATCCCAATCAGGAGCTTTACCCCTCTCTATCAATCCAATTGATTCAATATAATCCATGAATCCAATAAAATCATTTTTCATAAAAATACTTTCTGGATCAGTCCATGTTGATTCACACTCTTCGCACACAAACACGATATCACCTGTTTTTTTTAATAATATTTTTTCTATTCTTCCATCCTCAAATGAAGTGCAATATACAACGCCATTCTTATCAACAAACAATGAATCACCCATTCTACACTCCAATCATTTTACGGGATATGCAGACACTATTTCTGATGTACCAGCGCGAGTGACAATTCGAACACTGTGCTCACCCTGTGTCCCAACCACTCTCCCCATATTAACCACATGGACATATGCTCTTCCATCAGTAAATCCCACTCCCTTGTTTACCCACGCTTCATCAAGCAAACCAAGCAACTGTTCTCTTGGCACACTAAAAACTGAATGCTTAGTTTTTTCTGAATTTTCCTCACAATGAGCTAACACATGCTTTATTCTATTCCCAAATTCTGCATTTCGGTCTGGCCCATACACCAACCCAGCTGGCGAGGTCCATGTCTTCGTTGCCTTGTCGTATGAGAGCTTAACACTCCCCGCACCAACGCCGCCACCCCCAAGGGACGCCTTACTCCCGACAATCGCGCCAATGCTCCCGGCTAAAATGCCTATCCCAAACTCTGCTGCAGCAACATCATTTTCGAACTGATCCCTAAACCCAAAACTATCAACATTTGGAGCCACTATAGATGATGACAAATTATACCGAAGCTGAGAAGCAACTTCTGTCGCAATCTCTGTCTTAGCCTGCTCAATATATCCTCCAAAAATTGTATCCTTAGCAACATCTCCCGCTACTGAGATTGCCGTTTTAATTGGGCCGAAAAGTAGAGTTTGCAATCCAAGCAAGGCCAGCGCAGCTTCTTCTTTGTATGGAATGCTTTCAAAATAATCTTTTGCAGAACCTAGAGCAGTTAGAACCTTGACACCAACAGGAGTCGGAGCGTTCAGGTATATATCTATATACAGCTCGCCATTCTCAATTCGCGTTGCACCTTTTTCCTGGTATATGGAATTTATACCGCCATTATCAAGAGCGTACTGAACATCAGCCAGTTGAGTTAAAACCTTTTGAAACTCCGGATCCTTCATTAGTGCGGCTATATCCTGATCCTTTGCTCCTCCGCGTATCATATTCTGCATGGCCGAAAGGCCAGCTTCGCCCAAGTGCTTCATGTCAGGAGGAAGGGCAGCTGTGAACGCTTTATATTCCCGGGCTAACTGCTGGAGCTCTTCACCTGCGCTCTTGAATCCCTCGACAACCCCCTCAAACCCGCTTGCAATTTCCTTAATTGCAGCCGGGTCGATATACACAGAAACAACCGTCTCGGAATCCTTGGTAATCTC
>NZ_BLVP01000042.1 GCF_013340305.1 Desulfovibrio psychrotolerans | reverse complement strand
GGATGTCTCCGGCAGAATACGAAAACAGTCAGGCATATCAAAAAGTGGCTTAACCTGCTCTCCACAAATATGTAGCAGGATCAGTCAGTCCAATCGGCACAACGGTTCGTCATCACCCGCCAAGAATAGTCGTGATTCAGCGGGCTACTCCCCGCCGGAGGCTTAGTCTGAGCGGAAAAGTAGCGAATGGGATGCTGCAAGATGAAGCACGGCAAGTGCTGCCTTGTTAGTGCGCCCACGCCCCTCCTGCAACCACAAAAAACTCCGGCCCTCATCGGTACCGGAGTTTTTTGTGGTTGAAATACGTCTTGGCGGCGGCCTACTTTCCCACCAGCTCCC
>NZ_BLVP01000041.1 GCF_013340305.1 Desulfovibrio psychrotolerans | reverse complement strand
CCTTGCTATGAAAATTAATACGAAGATGATTACGCATGAGTGCCCCATTGCTCCTTGTTGGGCAATGGGTCATTGAGTCTTGATCATCGTTATTGGTTTGTTCTTTCTTGTGTATGTGTAGTATATTACGTTACGTTATCTTATCTTATAATAGTAATAGTATAGAGTTTGTTTGTCTTTATAATGGTGTTACAATCTATTACTATTGAATAAAGAAGAATAAGATACTTCCTAATACCGAGAATTCTTCTGCTTGAAATCTGAAGATTAGCTGGAAGGTGCGATGCGCACATCGTACCCTGGCACGGAGAAGCGTTTTCCGAGGATTAATTGCCCCGATACGGTGTTTCAGGAGAAAAAATGAGGCCGCAAGGTCAGACGCCCGGAACGGCGAACCGCTCCGGGCATCTTTTTGCCATCGCCTATCCGGCTTCAGACTCCTGCTCGGGCGCAGGACCGAGTGTAAACCGTGCCTGGGGCCTCGGTAGCTACTCCACTGCCATTGCCATGAGCAGTCGGGAACTTTGCCCGCAACAGCGACAATAAACCTGCCTTGATGAAACATGTATCGTTTTGGAGCAGTTTCAGCCGCAATCGGTGGCCACTTTTCCGCCGAATCACAGACCAGCTTCTCCGCTATGCGCAACCAAGCCTAGCGTGCAAGGCAACAAGCAAACAAAAACTGGGGACCATCTCCACTATCTAGCCGAAAATATGAAAAAAAATAACAGCTCCGTAATCGTGTAGAACAAGCATGAGAACGGAGGATTCATCATGAACGAACTGCTAGCGCAGATGCAAGATCACTTGCCTCCTGTCTTCGCGGGGGTTGAAATTGATCAACTAACCGGGAATGCCATTAGATGGCGCACTATTCAGAATCTGCGAGCCTGCCGAAATGTTCCAGAACGGAAGAAAATCCCTCAGGGGTGCTTCAAAAAAGATGGAAATCGCAAAATTCTTATCGTGCGCGACCCTTTCTTGAGTTGGTGGTTCACCCAACTAGAGGATGCCTGACATCTGCGAACAGGCTGGAGGCTCTATCATCCGTTTGCTCTTTAACTCCACGTTAATCAAAAAATTCCAGATATATATTACCTCCTCGAAATGACAGCTTTTTGTCACTGCCGCCTCGTGCGGCAGGGGAACTTCCCAAATCGTGGAGGTAGCAATGGATTACTCTTATCCGTCTTTTTCTTCCGAGTCTTCCCCGACCATCACCGAACTGGCCAAGGCCATGCTGCGGGTGCAGCAGTCCCTGTCTCCGGCGCCCAAGGATGCCGAAAACCCTTTCGTCAACAAGCGCTACGCTACGCTGAACTCCGTCATGGATGCCTGCCGTGAGGGGCTCATCGCCAACGGCATCTGGGTTGCGCAGTATCCCGTGCCGGTGGAAACAGGCCACCTCGGTCTTGTCACGAAGCTTGTCCACGCAGAATCTGGCCAGTGGCAATCTTTCCTCATGGTCATGCCGCTTCCGAAGGCCGACCCGCAAGGATACGGCTCCGCACTGACCTACGCACGGCGCTATGGCCTCGCCACCATGGTGGGTCTGGTCACTGAAGCGGACGATGACGCCGAAGGGGCCATGCCCAGAAGCGGAAACCGTCCGGCCAAAGTACAGGTAGCTCCAGGGCCACGAAAGGAATCTGCACAGGCATCTCCTGCCCGTAGCGGAACGATGGCGACAGCCGCACCACAACCACCGGCGCAGCGCAGCGAGAAGCAGGAAGAACGTCCAGGGGCAGCATTGGCCGCATTGCCCCGCATAGACGGCATCACCTACCAGACCGTTCAGGCACAGGACGGACGCACCTGCGTCACGGCCTCCGGCGACACCCGGAGCAAGAAGGCGCTTTTGCAGGAGGCTGGTTTTCGTTGGGATGGAACCCGCAAGGTCTGGTGGCGGTACGCCGATGCCCAAGCCGCCTGACCCTGCTGGTATACTTGCAACAAGCAACGCTACGAAAAGTCCCCCACACCGGGGGCTTTTCCGTTTCATGGGAGGAATTCATGGACAACAACGAAAGCAACACGCATCAGGACAAGGGCCTTGCGCTCTTGGCGCAGGTCGCACGAGGGCTCATTGCCCACGATAACCATCATACCGCCGCACAGCTTGGGGACCGCTCCGCATACGTGGGCATGTCCGACATCGGCAAAGGAGCGGAATGCCTGCGGGCTGCCGTGGCAGGGAAACTGCACATGGCCCGCACGCCCAGCACGCAGGATATTGGGGAATGGTACCGGGCAGGAGAGCATGAACGCATCCGAACGGCGCTGCGACGTCATCTTATCCTGCAGCGCGGGCACTGGATGGAGGCGGGGCTTGCCAAGGTGCTGCACGCCAACGGCGCAAACCTTCTGCATCAACTGGAAGTCGCCGTGGAGCATGACGGCGTCCCTATCCGGGCTCACCTCGATTTCACGCTCGTCTGGGGCTGGCCCAGGCCCGCCATACGGATTCTGGAACTGAAAAGCACTGAGCGTATTCCGGACACCCTGTACACGGCTTACGAAACCCAGTTTTACGGACAACTGGGCCTGCTCAAGACCCACTGGTCGGAACCGATCTTTGCCATGCGGGATGCGGACGGCAACACCGTCTTCGAGCACCTGACCTTCCCGCAGGCAGCCAAGCTTCTGTTCGGCATTTCCCTGCCGCGTCAGGCGGACAGCATGGACATTGAAGGCTGGGTGCTCTGCCTGTCCATGTCCGATGCCCGTGCCTTTGGGCCATACCAGCCCGATGCCACCATGCTCGGCATGTGCCAGCGCATTGCCGGGGACATCTGGACCACTGCCCGGCGGGTCTGGGATGGAACTGAATCCATCAACACCGTGGACTACTGCAAGGGGTTTCATCCCCTGTGTGACTGGTGTGACCATTCAGAGGGCTGTCCCAAGTTCACGGTGCAGGAACTGGATGACCCGGCATATGACCACGCCCTGCAGAAACTCGCTGACCTAAAATCCTGCAGGAATGATCTGGAGGATTCCATCGCCGCAGAAGAAGACCGGCTGCGTTCGTTCTACGCTTCTGTGGGGGGTATGGATACCACTACAGAGTGGCTTGCTACGGCAGGATTCCGCTTCAAAATCTCCAGTCAGGCTGGCCGTAAAACCATCGATTCCGCAAAATTGGATATGGAACTGCGCGGCACTCTTGGCGATGAAGAAGCCGAAGAACTGCTCGCACGGGTGACTAGGACCGGAAAGCCTTCGCAGCGGCTGTGGGTGAGCAGAAGGCTTAATGCAGTGGCAGCGGGCTGAGGATGACCAAAGCGCTATGGTCTATCAGGCGCAACCGATTCAGGAGGATATTGCAAGGCGGCATGAACAACCGCTTTGATATAAAGCGTAGCCCGGAGCGCATCGTGCCCGTACACAAGGATATAGTTCTTGTGCACGACCAGTTCCCGCGTGCCCGCCACCCGTCCTATGCGTCCTCTGAAGGGTAGCGCGGCCAAAGAGTCTGCTGCAGCGGTAAAAAGTGCGTCCAGTTCGATGGCGGCGTGTGGATTATCCGCAGCGATGAACAGGACTATGCGCTCACGGTCCGTGTCCGCTGCCTCAGTCCAGACCACCTTCATAGGGTCTCGTGCTGGCTGAGGATCGCGGCCTTACGCTGCGCAGCCTTGGCCGTGGCTTCTTCCTGAGAAATCACACGTCCTGCACGGTAATCCCGTTCCCCGGCCTCAGCCTTTCTGTGCAGCCAGGCGTCATAGGCGGGATCAGAACTCTGGGTTTCCACCACATAGCTACGCATAAAATCTCGCAACAACTGGGCAGCGGTTCGATCCCGTTGCTTGGCCGCATCGGCAAACGCCGCCTTCAGGGTGTCTTCCACCCGAAATGTAAAGGTGCTTTCAGGCATTACGTTACTCCTCTCTATGTACACGAAAAGTACAGCGTAACACATGGCCTGTCAATTTCCTCTCACCACAACAAGGAGCCCACACTCATGCAGAACGATCTTGACCACCTTACCGTCATCGACATGGATGCCGGAGACCTCTTCAGCGGCAGTCCTTCGGGCCGTATGATCAAGGGGTTTAGCGCCCCGTGCAGCTTCACACCTCGTCTGGACCCGGACTATCTGTTCCATGATTCCATGCGCGAAATCGTGGTCTGGCTGCTCACCGCCCCGGCAGAACGCGCCGATCCCCTGTACATCTTCGGGCCCACGGGCAGCGGCAAGACA
>NZ_BLVP01000040.1 GCF_013340305.1 Desulfovibrio psychrotolerans | reverse complement strand
CTTCTTGCGCCTTGCATCTTACCATTTTTGAACGGCCTGCGGGTATCCGGTGTTTCGGCAGTCCGGGCCGGGGCGAGAGGCGGAGCCGTTGAAAAATGGCAATCTGCGGCGTTGCTGCGAAGGAATCAGACCTTCGCGTATGTCCGTATACGCTTCAGTCCTGATTCCTTCTTGCGCCTTGCATCTTACCATTTTTGAACGGCCTGCGGGTATCCGGTGTTTCGGCAGTCCGGGCCGGGGCGAGAGGCGGA
>NZ_BLVP01000039.1 GCF_013340305.1 Desulfovibrio psychrotolerans | reverse complement strand
CTTCCTTTCCTTCCCTATCGATTGTCAAAGAGCAGAGGCTCATCGCCTCAGCCAAGTGTATACTTGGATCGCAACCATCACACGCATCATGATGTCTGCTGCCAAATATTCGCCTGTTAAAGAACATCCGTTTCGATGCTCCTTGCAAGTAAATAGCGAGTTGGACAAATTTCCTTAAAGGAGGTGATCCAGCCGCAGGTTCCCCTACGGCTACCTT
>NZ_BLVP01000038.1 GCF_013340305.1 Desulfovibrio psychrotolerans | reverse complement strand
ATCTGGCGGCGGTCTTTGGAGGAATAATCCACACTCACGGAACCCAGCGAAACATCCTTTGCACCCACCTGCTCCGGTGCCTTGGGGCCATCCACGCCGCCGTTATGGCTGCCGGATACACTCACCCCCACACTGACATTGCTGGCCGTGTCGTGATCGTGAATGTCGGCATAGGTCAGGGTGTTGGTGTCCAGCGTCAGGTCGCCGTTCATGGCAGCGAT
>NZ_BLVP01000037.1 GCF_013340305.1 Desulfovibrio psychrotolerans | reverse complement strand
CTTCCTTTCCTTCCCTATCGATTGTCAAAGAGCAGAGGCTTATCGCCTCAGCCAAGTGTATACTTGGATCGCAACCATCACACGTATCATGATGTCTGCTGCCAAATATTCGCCTGTTAAAGAGCATCCGTTCCGATGCTCCTTGCAAGTAAATAGCGAGTTGGACAAATTTCCTTAAAGGAGGTGATCCAGCCGCAGGTTCCCCTACGGCTACCTT